>DATAMX010000145.1:0-7428 GCA_036260475.1 Gaiellaceae bacterium
ACGCTCGACCGCGCGCGCGAGTCCCTCGCGCGCGCCGTTCGGCTCGCGCTCGCGCGCGACGCGCAGTCGCTCGCGCGCGTGCTCGAGCGCCTGCGCGCAGCGCCACGGCTCGCGCTCGAGCGGGAGTCGCGCCGGCTCGAACAGGCGCGCGAACGTCTGCACCGGGCGCCCGCCCTCGCGGTCGAGCGCAAACGAGCGGCGCTCGAGTCGGTCGCCGGCAAGCTGAGGGTGTTGTCACCTTTGCAGACACTCGAGCGAGGCTACGCGATCGTCCGCACGGAATCGGGCGTCGTGCGCTCGGCGGGCGACGTCGCGCCAGGCGTGCGGGTCGAGGTCGCGCTCGCGGAAGGCGGGTTCGGCGCGCGTGTCGAGGACACGCATGGCTGAGCCGACGTTCGAAGAGGCGCAGGCCGAGCTGGAGCAGATCGTCGCGCGCCTGGAGCAGGGGCAGGCATCGCTCGACGAGGCGCTGAAGCTGTGGGAGCGCGGCGAGGCACTGTATGCGGTCTGCCGGGCCAAGCTCGACGCCGCCCAGGGCAAGGTGGAGGAGCTAGCCCGCCGCGTCGAGCAGGCGCGCCCCTAGGCGTCGCTTGCGATGCCGACCATCAGCACGCGCGGGTCTCCCGCGCGTGCGTCTGCTCTGCCGGACTCCCACGCCGTCAACGCAGGCGCGCCCCTAGCGCTTCCAGATCGGCGACGGCTCTCGACGGGTCGCCCGACAATGCGACCGTCTCTGCCCCGGCGAGCGGCCGGGTGACGACCCCGCCGAAGACGACGCAGCGAACGCCGGCGGCGCGACACCGGCGCACCACCTCGAACGGGACCTTGCCTTCCGCCGTGGTCGCGTCCACGCGCCCCTCACCGGTGACGACGAGGCTGTACGGCGCCGGGTCGAATCCGAGCAGGTCGAGCACGGCGGCGGCGCCCGGGACGAGCTCGGCTCCGAGCGACGCGAGCGCCGCACCCAGCCCGCCCGCGGCACCGGAGCCGGGGAGCCGCGCAAACGGCGCGAGCCGCTCGTCGGCGCGGAAGCGAGCCTCGAGCTCGACGACCTGCTCGGGCGTCGCGCCCTTCTGCGGCCCGTACATCCGCGGTGCGTCGTACAGCGTCGTCGCGACGTCGCAGAGCACCGTCGTGGGCGGAAGCGCGTCGAGCACCTCGAGCATCCCGGCGCCGGCGTCCATGTTCGCGGTGCCGCCGAGCCCCACCACGAGGCGGTCGACGCTCAGCGACGCGAGCAGCTCGCCGAACGGGCGGCTCGACGTGAACGGGTCGAGACGCGCGGGATCGAATGGGATGACCGACGCAGCCTCGACGACCCCCGGCACGACGTCCGCCGTCCCCTCTCCGCCGTCGGCGAGCGGAAGCCTGTCGCAGTCGCCCAGGCCGCGCGCGAGCGCAGCGGCGGCATCGCGGGCCGAGAGGACCCCCTTGAGACTAGCCGGACACGCGAGCACGCTCGCGCGCGGCACGGTCGTCGGCCTCCTGTCCCGCGGTCGGTAGCTCCGTCTGGGCGGCCGACGGCATCACCTTCAGCATCGCGACCGAGAGCCCCTCGCGCGCGAGGAAGATGAGGCCGACGCCGATCCCGACCGACGCCTCGATCGCCTGGAGACCGAATCCGTAGGCGACGCCGCGCGCGTACGCGACGCCGTAGCTCGCCGACAGCGGAGCGGCGATGGCGAGCTGCACGGCGCCGACGTTCCCCGGCCAGAACGGGAAGATCGTGACGACGTTCATCACGAGCAACACGACGCCTGCCGCGGGCAGCGGTGCGTGGATGTGGAAGGCGCGCATCGCCGTCCAGACCGCGAGCAGTTGACAGACCCACCCGGCGATCTGGAACGAGATCGCGAGCGCCATCCCTCGCCGCGAACGCATGACTCCGAGCCCCTGACGCGCCATCGTCACGACGCGACGCGCCGCGCCCAGGCCGTCGAGCCGGCTGCCGTGGTCGGTGCGCGCGCTGACGATCGCGAACGTGAGCAGGCCGACGCCGATGCCGACGACGGCGACGAGGATGGTGATTGCCCACGCGGGCACCTTTGCGGTGATGAGCACGTAGAGGATGAGCAGCAGCACCGGGACGATGTCGAAGACGCGATGTGCGAGGACGGTGCCGACGAATGTCGCCCACAATCCCTTCCGGCGCGGCACCTTGCGAGTGAGCACCGCCACGCGCGCGAGTTCGCCGATTCGGCCCGGCAGGACGGCGTTCGCAAAGAGACCGACCGAGAACGCCGAGAAGACGGTCGTCGGCTTCGGGTGCGGCGGAGGCATCGCGGAGTTGATGACCGTCGTCCACGCGAGCGCGCGCACGACCACTGACAGCAGGTTGAACGCGATGGCGACGACGACCCACTCCCAGACGACGGCTGTGAACGCGTCGCCGATCGCGCGGAAGCTCGGGCCTCGCCACCAGAAGAGCGCGAACGCCCCGCCCATGAAGAGGGCGACGAGCGCGACGCGGCCCGCGAGCGACTTCGGCGGACGAATGCGGCTCACGCCGCCGCGGACTCGTAGATGCCGACGAGGCGGGCGGCGATCGCGTCCCAGGCGTAGCGTTGTCGCATCAGCTCGCGTCCCGCGGCGCCCATCGCCGCACGGCGGGGCTCGTCCGCGAGCAGCGACGCGACGGCGTCCGTCAGCGCGTCCTCGTCCCCCGGCGGGAACGCGACGGAGGTCTCCGGCGTCATCACGTCACGGTATCCGGAGATGTCGGACGCGACCACCGGCGTCGCGCAGGCGAGCGACCGGGTGAGCACCATTCCGAAGCTCTCGCCGCCGAGCGAGGGCGCCACGAGCGCCTTCGCGGCCAGCAGCTCGGCGGAGAAGCGGTCCTGGTCGAGGAAGCCGAACGCCTCCACACCGTCGTCCGGGACGCGCAGTCGCCGCATGAGGAGCCGCACGCGCAGCGGGTCGGCGCCGATGACGCGCAGCTCGGCGCCGGTCCTCCGGCGGATCTCCGGCCACGCGTGCAGGAGGACGTGCAGCCCTTTGCGCTGCTCGTGCCGCCCGGCGAAGACGATGCGGTGCTCGCGACCGTTCGGATCGGCGGCGGGCGGAATGAGCACGCCGTTCGGGACGATCTCGTACTCTCCGGGGAGCCAGCGCTGCGCGGAAGCGCGCGCCATCTCCGAGACGGCGATGCGGCGGTCGAGCCGGTCGGCGAGGAACCCCCACGTGCGCTTCGCGATGCTCATCCAGCCCAGGTCGCCGCTTGCGTGGAACGTGCCGACCATCGGCCCGCGGAACGTCGCGAGCGCGGCGATGCACGGTGTGGGGGTCATCGGCTCGTGCAGGTGCAGGACGTCGAACCGCTCACGCTCGAGCGCCTGGCGGATGCGGAAGACCGACCGCGGGCTGAGGATGATGTTCGGCAGCGAGCCGTTGGCCGGGACGATCACCGAGCGGCCGATCGGGATCACGTCCGGCGGCGGCGGCCCGTCGCGCCCGTGCCGCGGGTGCAGCGTGCGCGTGAACTGGCCGGGCGGGTCGTTGCCCATGATCGTCTTGACCTCGCAGCCCTGACGGCGCAGCGCCTCCGACTGGAGCTCCGCGTGCTCGACGACGGCCCCCCAGAACGACCACGAGTACGGAACCACGATGCCCACCTTCACGCGACCATTATCGTCGGCGGCTGGTGCGCCTCCGCTCACCACACGACCGGGAGATCCTCCGCCTGGCGCTGCCGGCCTTGGGCGCGCTCGCCGCTGAGCCGCTCTACGTGCTCGCCGACACAGCCATCGTCGGCCATCTCGGCCGCCCGCAGATCGCCGCTCTCGGCCTTGCAGGCGCGGTGCTCTCGGGCGCGTTCACGATCTTCAACTTCCTGACGTACGGCACGACCTCGGTGGTGGCACGGGCGAGCGGTGCGGGCCGGCACGAGCGTGCGGCGCGCCTCGCCGCGCAGGCGTTCTGGGTGTCGCTCGCGATCGGCCTCTCGCTGCTCGTCGTCTGCGAGGCGGCGGGCGGGCCGCTCCTCCGCGCGCTCGGCGCGCACGGGCGGTCCGGCCACTTCGCGCTCGTCTACTTCCGCATCGCCGCCTTCGGTCTGCCGTCCGCGCTCGTCGCGCTCGGCGGGCAAGGCTATCTGCGCGGCGTGTCCAACCTGCGGCGGCCGTTGCACGTCGTCGTCGCGGCCAACATCCTGAACATCGTCCTCGAGGTCGTGTTCGTGTACGGCTTCCACTGGGGCATCGCCGGCTCGGCCGCCGGAACGGCGATCGCGCAGGCCGGGATGGGCATCGCGTTCGCCCGCGACCTCCTCTTCACCGGCGCCGGCTCTCGGCGCCCGAGCATGCGCGAGATGCGACCGATGGTGCGGGTCGGCCGGCAGATCTTCGTGCGCACGACGGCTTTGTATGCGTCGTTCCTCGTCGCGGCGTCGGTGCTGGCGCGCATGGGCGACGCGGAGATCGGCGCCCACCAGATCGCGTTCCAGCTCTTCATCTTCCTCGCCCTGCTCCTCGACGCGGTCGCGATCGCCGGGCAGGTGATCGTCGGCCGGATGCTCGGCGCCGGCGACGCCGACGGTGCCCACGCCGCCGCGCTGCGGATGATCGGCTGGTCGGTCGTCGTCGGCGGTGTGTTCGCGGTCGTCCTGCTTCCACTCGGCCACGCAGTTCCCCGCGGCTTCACCGGCGATCCGGCCGTGCTCGCGCAAGCGGCGAAGCTGTGGCCGCTCTTCGCGCTCATGCAGCCGCTCGGCGGTGCGGTATTCGCGCTGGACGGGATTCTCATCGGCGCCGGCGACACCGCGTACCTGATGTGGTCGATGCTCGCCGCGAGTGCGGTGTTCATCGCGATCGCGGCGCTCTCGCTCGCGCTCGACTGGGGCATCGTCGGCGTATGGGCGGGCCTCGACGTGCTCATTGCGGCGCGCCTCGTGCTCCTGGCCGCGCGTTTCGCCGGGAGACGCTGGGCCGTGGTTGGATACGCCTGATGGAAGGTCTCGCCGAGCTCCATACCCACCTGGGCGGGTCGGTTTCGTCCGACATCCTCTGGACGCTCGCGCACGAGCAGGGGATCGCGCTTCCCGTGAAGGACTACTGGGACTTCGACCGGCTGGTGACCGTCAGCGATCCGCGCGGGGTGCCCGATCTCGACGCTCTCGACCAGATCTACCACTGGACGGAGCTCATCCAGTCCAGCCCGATCGCGGTGGAGACGTCGGTGCATCAGGCGATCGGCGGCGCGTACCGCTCGCAGGGGATCACGACGCTCGAGCTGCGCTTCAACCCGATGAAGCGCAACCGAGGCGGCGAGCGCGACCTCGACCACATCATCCTCGCCGCCATCCGCGGCCTCGATCGCGCGAGCCTCGAGTACCCGCAGGTGCGCGCCGGGTTGATCCTGATGATGGACCGGACGTTCACGCAGCGGCAGAACGAGGTGATCGTCGAGAAGGCGATCGGCTGGTCGTCGCGCGGCATCGTCGGCGTCGACATAGCCGGCCCGCGGCCCGGGCACGCGCGGTACGACTACCGCGGCGTGCAACCGATGGTCGAGGACGCGCGCGCCGCCGGTCTCGGCGTCACGATCCACGTCGGCGAGGAGGGCGGCGACTTCGGCCGCCAGGAGATCGGCGAGGTGCTCGAGGTGCTGCGTCCAGACCGCATCGGGCATGGCATCCTCGCCGCCGGCGACGCGGAGCTGATGCGCGAGCTGCGCGACTCGGAGGTCGTGCTCGAGATCTGCCCCACGTCGAACCTGCTGACGAAGGCCCTCGCAGACGAGGCGGCGGTGCGGGCCGTCTTCCGCGCGTTCGTCGAGAACGGCGTCCGCTTCACGATCGCGACGGATGGGCCGGAGATGATGCGGACACACCTCCGTGACGAGCTCGACATGCTTCTGCGCATCGGCGCGCTCGCGCAGGACGAGCTGGACGAGGCGAACGCGCGCGGGCACGAGGCGAGCTTCGTGCGCGGCCGGTTCCGCGCCGCCCGGGTCTAGCCGCAACCAATACTCCCATCGGCCGATACCCGTGCCGGCGTGGCGCGCGTAGCCTGGCTCGCCATGAGCACGACCATCACCGGCACGCCTCCCGCCTTGACGCAGAGGCAGCTCCAGGTCGTCGGCTTGATCGCACTCGGCTGCTCGAACGAAGAGGTCGGGCGCAGGCTCGGCATCTCGCCGCGGACGGCCAAGGCGCACTGCGACGCGCTCCGCCTGAAGCTCGGCGTGCCCCGGCGGCGGCAGATTCCCGCTGCATTCAGGAAGCTCACGGGCCAGGATCCCCTCGCCCGCGAGCTCGCGCCGGCTGCGGCCGGCGCAGGGGGCTAACGGCGAACCGCGCCCGGTCCTTCGCGGTCGGGCGCGGGCCCCTTTGCACGGGCGAGGCGGTCGTCCAGAATCAGCAGACAAGAAGGAGAAGCCAGGGGACAACACCCCGGCGTGCGGCAGCCAGGCAGGCGCGATGCACGAGGGCACGGTAAGAGCCCAGCCGAGGACGCAGATCATCATCAAGCGTCCCAGGCTGACGAGGCTCCTGGACGAGTCGGGGGCTCGCATCACGCTGCTCCTCGCGCCCGCGGGATACGGAAAGACGACGCTCGCCCGCGAGTGGACGCGCGAGCAGGAACGGGTGGGCTGGTACACGGGCGGGCCGGCGATGATCGACGTGGCCGGGCTTTCGGTCGGGCTGGCCGAGGTCCTGGGAGCCATGGGCGAGCCGCCGCATGCGGACATGGTCGAGCGCGTCCGGATCCTCGCCGCGCGCGGCCACGACGCCCGCGGCCTCGCGAAGGCGGTGAGCGGCGGAGCGGCCGGCGGGGACTGGCTGCTCGTCGTCGACGACTACCACCACGCCTTGGCCTCGGCGGATGCGGAGGCCTTCGTCGAAGAGCTCGTCCGGTTGACCGACCTCCGGTTGTTGATCACGAGCCGGGAGCGCCCGAGCTGGCTGGCGGCGCGGAGCGTCGTCTACGGTGAGGCGGCGGTCATCGAGATGGACGCGCTCGCGTTCACCGACGGCGAGGCGCTGGAGGTGCTCGGCGGCGGCCGCGAAGGGATCGTCGCCGAAGCGCGCGGGTGGCCGGCGGTGATCGGGCTCGCTGCGATGCGCGGCGGCGCCGACGTGGAGAGCGGCCTGCCGCCCGACGACCTGTACCGGTTCTTCGCGGAGGACTTGTTCCGCAGCGCGTCGCCGCGGCTGCGCGAGGCGCTGTTCCTGCTCGCGCTCGCCGGCGTCGACTGCGCGCGGACGCTGCTCGGGCGCTCACACGTCGAGCTCGTGGCCGCGGCGGCGGAGCGCGGATTCCTTGCCGGCGAACACCCGGTCGTGCATCCCCTCTTGCGCGGGTTCCTTCTTGCCAAGTTGCGCGAGCTCGACGAGGAGAAGATCAAGGCAACGGTCGCGAGCGCGGTTGGCTTCCTCGCCGACCAGCGCCGCTGGGACGACTGCCTTTTCGTGCTGGAGCAGTTCCC
>DATAMX010000132.1:0-21649 GCA_036260475.1 Gaiellaceae bacterium
AATCGATGCGTACCTCGACCCGGCGCCGTTGCCGAGACTCCACCCGCAGATGTGGAGCATTTATGGAGCCCAGCGGGCGCAACCGGTGGCAACCGGTGGCAAATGGGACACCCCCGAAAACCGCTCGAACAAGCCGATCCGCAACTGGTGGTAAGGAGGGGGTCGACGGTTCGAGTCCGTCAGAGGGCTCTGCAACAGCCCAGCACGTGGGCGCCTTCGCGTTCAGTCCGACTTACGGGTTCGGGCCTGAGAGCGGGTTCTCGACATCGCTGCCCGTGCGGCTGCGGGCCGCTCGAGCTTCGAGGTAGCGCCGCTCGGGCAGGCTTGGCGTGAGGCGCGCAGCGCGGCTGTAGGACGCCTCGGCGGCGGCTGCCTCGCCCGCCAGCTCGTGAAGATGCGCCCGCACGGCTTCGAGGCGATGGTGACTCGCGATGAGCCGGTTGCCCTCGATCTCTGCGAGCAGTTCGAGGCCGGCCCGGGGGCCGCGGACCATGCTCAGCGCAACTGCGCGGTTGAGTGTGACGACGGGGCTCGGGGCGATACGCTCGAGCAGTTCGTAGAGGGCGAGGACCTGCCGCCAGTCGGTGTCTTCCGCCCTTGTGGCTTCGGCGTGTACGGCGGCGATCGCCGCCTGGAGCTGGTAAGGCCCGAGCGGCGAGCCCGCCAGTGCTCGTGCGATCAGCGCTGCCCCTTCCGCGATAGCGGCGGCATCCCAGACGCTCCGATCTTGTTCGGCCAGCGGCACGAGGCTTCCGTCGGGGCTGGTACGAGCGGCGCGACGTGCGTGGGTGAGGAGCATCAGCGCGAGCAGCCCGGTCGCCTCGCCCTCATCGGGCAGCAACCGGTGCAAGGTGCGCGTGATCCGGATCGCCTCCTCCGCGAGCTCGAGCCGCTGAAGGGTTGGCCCCGCGGTGGCGGTGTAGCCCTCGTTGAAGATCAAATAGAGCACGTGCAGGACGACCCGTAGTCGGTCTGCCCGCTCCTGCTTTGGCGGCATCTGGAAGGCGATCCCGCTGGCTTTGATCGTCTGCTTTGCGCGGCTGATCCGCTGTGCCATCGTCGCTTCTGGCACCAGGAACGCGTTTGCGATCTCGGCGGTCGTCAGTCCGCCGACGGCGCGCAGCGTCAGTGCGATCTGCGAGGCAGGGCGTAGCGCTGGATGACAGCAGAGGAACAGCAGCTGCAGTGTCTCGTCGTGCTGGGGTGGCTGCTCCGCCGCGGTCCCCGCCGCAGGCGGCTCAAAGGGCAAGGACGGTTCGAAGCTCGCGTCCTCCCGCCGCTTGCGAGCTTGTTCGCTGCGCAGCTCGTCGATCAGTCGACGCGATCCGACCGCGATTAGCCAACCACGTGGGTTGTCGGGAATCCCGTCGCGGCGCCACTGCGTGGTGGCGGCTAGCAGCGCCTCCTGCATCGCGTCCTCGCAGGCGTCGAAGCGACCATGACGTCGGACGAGCGCGGCGAGCACCTGCGGCGCCAATCGGCGCAGCGTCGGCTCGATCCCAGCATCCGAGCTCACATCTCCATCCCCGCCGGGTCCATCACCGGCCGCACCTCAAGCGGCGCAAACGGTGCACTGGGCCAGCGTCCGGCGATCTCGATCGCACGCTCGAGGCTCTCGCAGTCGAGCAGCAGGTAACCGCCGAAGTGCTCTTTTGCCTCCGCGAGTGGACCGTCGGTGATCACCGGCACGCCACCTTCGACCCGCACTGTCTTGGTGATGGTGGCGTCGGCCAGCGCTTCGGTGCCGATCAGCTCGCCCGACTCTCGGAGCTCCTGCATCAGCACGTCGACTTCAGCCATCAGGCCTTTGCCGCTTTCACCGAAGAAGATCGCGCGAGTGTCGGGGTTGTCGTAGATCATCAACAAGTACTTCATCGTTCCTCCTTGTCGGCGACGCCGGGGGAAGTTTCAAATTCGTGGCACGCGACTCGACACCGGTCGGCGGCTGAGCCTCGAACCACTTCCTTCTCGGTCTGAGGTCGGAGCCGCCACGCGATTGTCGACATCGAGATTTTCCTGGGAGCACGAGCATCGAGGAAGATCGAATTGTCGAGAACGCGACGCCGGCTCCGACCAAGGCCTGAGAGGCATCACCGGCGGCGCTTTCGTGCCGCGTAAATCCACGGCGAACGGAGGGTCAGAGGATGGAGACCGTCGCTACTCGACCTACACCTCACACGATGAGGGTTGTCGCAAGCCTCTCAGGCTTGACCGAAGACTTCTGAGATGCCGGGCGGTCCTACGAGCATGACGAGAGAGGGAGGATCATGAGCAAGCTGAAGCTGAACATCACGATGTCGATCGACGGTTTCGTCGCCGGCCCGGACCAGTCGCCAGAGCATCCGCTCGGGCTCGGCGGCGAGAAGCTCCACGGCTGGCTCTATCCGCTCAAGGCGTTCCGCGAAGGCCACGGCGAGGAAGGCGGCGAGGTCAACGCGAGCACGCCGTTCGCAGAGGACATCCTCGGCGGCGCCGGCGCGACCATCATGGGCCGGAACATGTTCGGCGGCGGCCCGGGACCGTGGGACGAGTCGTGGAAGGGGTGGTGGGGAGACGATCCGCCCTTCCGCCATCCCGTCTTCGTCCTCACTCATCATCAGCGCGAGCCGCTGGAGATGCAGGGCGGAACGACGTTCCACTTCGTCACGGACGGGATCGAGTCGGCGCTCGAACAGGCGCGGGCAGCAGCCGGCGAGAAGGAGGTGTCTCTCGGGGGCGGGGCATCCGTCGCGCAGCAATACCTCGCAGCGGGCCTGCTCGACGAGATCGTCGTATCAATCGTCCCGATCCTGCTCGGAGGCGGCGCGCGGCTGTTCGAAAACGTGGGAGACGCGAAACTCGAACAGGTCGAGTCGGTCGAGGCGCCCGGAGTGACCCACATCAGATACGCCCGCGCATAGTCCCCAGCTCTGGATCTCAGCCGCTCGAGACCTGCAAGGAGAAAGGAGAACCCGAACGATGGAACCTCGCCCACCGCATAAGCGCCCCTGGGGCATCTACTCCGGCTATTTCCGTGATCCCGACGGACACTCTGGGAGATCATCTGGCACCCCGGCCGCACCTCCGCCGAACAATGAGACAGCACCGAGGCCGCGGGGGAGCGAGCCGGCGATGACCTCGAGGGGCCGTGGCAGCAGAACCCGGCCTCAACCCTCTCTCTCCGAGGAAAGCGGTCTAGCGCGCAAGACGAGGGTTACCGGTAATGGAGCATTTATGGAGCAGAGCGGACGCAAACAACGGCAACCGCTCGCACAAGCAGGGGCGACGAGAAGGGCCTAACTGCTTGCGAGCGGTTGCCACGAGTTGCAACCGTTTGCTACCGGGCCAACATGGGCCGACGGTTCGAGTCCGTCAGAGGGCTCACTGCAAGCGGCCGCAAATGGGCGGCCCGTGTAGAGAGGCCGCGGGTGTCCCGCCGATCGGATGCGGGGCCGAACGTCGGGAACGAATGCCCACGCCTCGACGTTTGCACCGCCCGTGACGCTTGTGCCGAACCAGGTCGCCTCCCCTCGGGAACGGCGCCGCGCGGGGATCCGCCGCGGTGTGCCGTTCGGGATCGCAGTGTTCGCCATCGCCGTCTCGTTCGGCATCCTTGCCCGTCCGGTGATGGGCTCGGTTGCGCCGATCGTGATGTCGGTCGTCGTGTTCTCCGGCTCGGCGCAGTTCGGTGCGCTCGCTGTCTTGAATGCGGGTGGCAGCACGGCCGCGGCGATCGCGGCCGGCGTGCTGCTCAACGCCCGCTACCTGGCGATGGGGCTCGCGCTTGCGCCATCGCTGCGCGGGCGCGCGCTTTCGCGTTCGGCATTCGCGATGACGACCGTCGACGCCTCGTGGGCCTCGGCGAGCAACGGCGACGGCACCTTCGACGCGTGGTACATGGTCGGGGTCAGCATCCCGCAGTACGTCGGATGGGTGCTCGGCACGATCGTCGGTGTCCTGATCGGTCCGGCGCTCGCAAACCCGAACGCACTCGGCCTCGACGCGCTGTTCCCCGCGTTCTTTCTCGTGCTGCTGTTCGAAGAAGCTCGCGGGCAGCGACGCCTCGCCGCTGCCGGCGGCGGCGCAGGGATCGCCCTCGCGCTGACTCCGGTGGTGCCGGCCGGCCTGCCCATCCTGGCGGCGGCCGTAGCGGCAGTGGTCGCGTCAAGGATGCGTCCGTGACCGGGACGTGGGTGATGATCGCCATGCTCGCGCTCGCGACCGCGGGAATGAAGCTCGCCGGCCCCTTGTCGCTCGGCGCTCGGCCGCTCTCGGCCCGCGCGCTGACCGTCGTCGAGCTGCTCGCTTCGGCGCTGCTAGCCGCCCTTGTCGTCGTGGAGACGTTCGGCGAAGGCCGCTCGCTGACGCTCGACGCGCGAGCGCTCGGAGTGGCGTTCGCCACCGTCGCACTCACGAGGCGTGCGCCGATGGCGGTGATCGTCGTCGGCGCCGCAGCAGTAACCGCCCTCGCGCGTCTTCTCTGACAGGCCGACCCGCGTCTCCTCTCGCCGGCGATGATTGATGCACGTCAGCCTGCATTGCTCGTGAGCGGACTTGCAGAGACCGCGTCAGGTGCAACGCCTTGACCACCTGGGACTACTGCCGGCGCCGGTCGCCTGACCAGCAACAGGGCTGCGGAGGCGATGATCGCAGCGGCGGCCATGAACCAGCGCGTGTCGTCGAAGCGGCCGAGGATCGAGTCGGCACTCGGCGTGCCCAAGATGGCGACGAATGCAGCCACTCCTAGCGCTCCGCCGATCTGGCGGAACATCGACTGTGCTCCGATGCCGGTTGCAAGCAGTTGTGGCGCGAGCGTCCGCGTAGCGGCAATCGTGAATGCAGGGAGCGCCAGGCCGACGCCAATACCGCCGATGATCATGCTCGGCAGGAAGATCGTGTCGTAGGCACGACCGACGCCGATGAACTCGATGAAGACGAGCGAGGAGCCGGCGAAGAGAATGCCGCCCAGGGCGCCGACCAGTCCCGGCCCGATCCGAGCGGCGAGCCTGCCGGCAAACGGTGCGATCGCAGCAGCCGCTATAGGACCCGGCGTGAGAGCGAGACCGCCGCGCAGCACCGAGTAGTGCCAGACGCCGGTGAGGAAGAAGACGTTGCCAATCAGCATCACCGAGAACGCCGCGAAGAACAGCGTGGCCGAGAGAGTGGCCAGGGCGAACGCCGGGACACGGACGATCGAGAGCTCGAGCACCGGGGACGGGTGCCGTGAAGAGCGGTAGACGAAGAGAGCGGCGAGAGCAGCGGAGCTGACGAAACAGGCGATGACGCGGCCATCCCAGCTCCAGTCGGGGCCCTTCACCAAGCCGAGCGTTGCCAAGGAGACCGCCGCCATGAGAATCGCAGTGCCGAGACCGTCGGGAAGCGAAGGCTTCGCTGGGTCGCGGATCTCGGGGACGAATCGCAGCAGCGCGAACAGCGCGGCGAACGCCAGCGGGACGTTCACGATGAAGATCCAGTGCCAGCTGAGGTCGGTCAGCAACCCCCCAAGCGGCGGGCCGGCAGCCGCACCAACGGCACCGAGCGCCGCCCAGCCGCCGATTGCAGCGGGCCGCTTGGCCGGCGGAATCACGGGCAGCATCAGGCCAAGCGACGTCGGCGTTACAGCTGCCGCCCCGACTCCCTGAAGAACGCGGGCGCCGACGAGGAAGCTGAGCGAGGGTGCGGCAGCGCAAAGCGCTGACCCGATGCCGAATGCCACCAGGCCGAAGGCGAACACCCGTCGCCTGCCGATGACGTCGCCGATCTTCCCAGCCGGAACGAGCAGGGCCGCGTAGATGATCGTGTAGCCGTTGAGGACCCAGGAGACGCTGGCAACGCTCGAGCCGGAGAAGCCACGCTCGATCGCCGGCAGGGCGATGTTGACGATGAACAGGTCGAGCGAGGCAAGGAAGACGCCGACAGCGAGGACGGCGAAGATCAGTCCTGGCGAACCCTGGGTGGGTCGGTTGCTGACGGCACGAGCGCTCATGAGGCCTCCTCCTTAGCTAGACTAGTAAATCAAGTTCTAACACAAGATAATCAAGTGAGAGTAGGATTAGATCATGCGCTCGTACAACCAGTTCTGCGCGGTCGCCAAAAGCCTCGATGTCGTCGGGGAACGCTGGACGCTGCTGATCGTGCGCGAGCTGCTTCTGCGCGGGCCGAGCCGCTACACCGACCTGAGAAACGGTCTGCCGGGAATCGCGACCAACCTGCTCGCCGACCGTCTCCAAGAGCTCGAAAAGGCCGGCGTGGTCGCCCGCGAAGATGCACCGCCGCCGATCGCCACCACACTCTTCAGCCTCACGAACCGCGGCCGCGAGCTCGCCTCGGTCGTCCGCGAGCTCGGCCGCTGGGGCTTGCCACTCATGGGCATCCAGAGCCCGAACGACGTCTTCGAAAGCCACTGGCTAACCCTCCCCGTCAGCCTCTTCCTCCAGGATCGAGATCCCGAAGGGGATCCCGTCACCATTGAGCTGGATACCGGCGACGAGTCAGTGTTTCTCAGAGTTGGCGGCGGCGACATCGAGGTGCTCTATCGCTACCACGGCGAAGTAGCTGCGACCGTCACCGGGGAGCCGGCACGCGTCCTCGAACTGCTCAGCGGCAACACCTCGATCTCCCAGGCACGCCGCCACGGCGTACGAATCAAAGGATCCGCCGCAGCCCTGACGCGCGTCCTCCCCGCGCGACACGGCGTGCCAACGGTTCGGCAGTGAGGCGCGGCCGGATCCGCCGGCGCCAGATCCGCGCTTCGCCTCGCGCGCGAGGGCGCCCGTCACCGTCCGACTGACGGCGCAACGCCACCTGCGAACCTGAGCGCGGTCAGGCGGACGGGGGCGGCGGCTTCGAGCCGTCGCCCCCAACTCACGCCCTCACTCTCTGTCCTACTTCTTTTTGCCGAAGATTCCCGTTCCGCTGGTCTGGGTCGCGATCGCGGTGTGGTCGCAGGAAGACGAGTTGTTGGTGGTGGTGTCGCAGCCGGAGGTGTTCGGCCCGTTGGGGTCGAATTGGTCGTCGCTGTAGATGATCGAGGCGAGCCCGGTGGTGGGGCTGGCGGCGACGCCGAAGTCGTCGAAGAGGTCGCGATTCCCGGTACAGGTGACGCCGCTTTCGCAGACGCCGCCGAAGTGGTTGGTCGGAGAGGCGGATTGTCTGGCCCAGGATGAGCCGGGTGTGAGTGCGTTCAGGTTCTGGGCGAAGCCAACCGTCCATGCTGCCGTGTTCGGGTAGTTGTCGGGTGTGTTGATGCCGTCGTAGTACGGCGTTTGGTAGTAGACGACGTCGAGCTTGCCCGCATCGCCGGCGCTCGACCACGGGAAGATCTGCGTCCCGTTGGTTGTGGTGATGAGGTAGGGGCCGCTCCACGTTTTCCCGTGGTCTGTGGAGAAGGAGTAGTAGACGTGGTGGTCGTCGCTATAGACCGAGTAGACGTTGCCTGCGCGGTCGATGGACACGTTGACGAACTGATGCCCGTAGCCGACGTCGGCATTTGGGTTGATGTACACGGGATAGTCGGTGAAGGTCAGGCCGCCGTCGGTGGAGACCGCCATGTAGACGCCGTGATAGTTGCAGGTGCCGGCGGAGACGCCGAGCTGGGGCGCGCAGGCAGTCTCGGCGGCGGTGGTAATCGCGGAATAGGTCTGGTAGATGATGTGGGAGGCTGGGTCGATCGCCAGGTTTCCGATCTCGTTCTCGGAGATCTGGAAGGCATGGTTGGCGTCGAGCGCGCTGGCGAACTGGGTGAAAGCCACACCGGCGTTGGGGCTGCAGCCGACGGTGATGCCCTGAGGTGCGTCGTGGTAGCTGATGCAGACCTTGTTGTTGGTGTCGGCGGCGATCCACTCGCGGTCATCGATGGTCTCCGGTGTCGTCACCGGGTTCAACGACCAGGTCGCTCCCCCGTCGGTTGACGTGGAGACGTCGATGTTTGCGAGCGAGAGGCTCGAGACGTACACGTTGTAGAAGCCCGCGGCGTTCTTGTCGGGAGCGACGGCCAGGTCGGTGTCGCCGCCGCCGGGTGCGAAGCCCGTGTTGTTGGCCTGCGAGACGCCGTTGGGCGAGACCAGCGTCGTGTAGTGCGAACCGTTGTCGGTGGAACGGAACGCGACAGTGCCACCGCCGAGCCCGTTCTCGGAGCTTCCGAAGAAGCGGCCCGCGGCGTCGGCGCGAATTGCCGGCTCCGCCGCGATGTTCGAGCACGCAGAACTGCCCGGACACGTCGTTCCCGTCGTCTCGGCCAGCGAGTAGTTGACGAAACTTCCGGTCTTACCCGGCGCCGCAGCCACTGCCGCGAACGCGAAGGCAAGTGCTCCCAGCGTTCCGGCCGCCAGGACAATCACGCGTCTCATCAGGAACGTCCTCCCAGCTTGGGGTACGGCACAACGATCCCCCTCCCTATCTGCACGCAAACGCGCCAGCACACAGGTTCGGCGGCAGGTGGCAACGACCGGGCGGGCTCACAGCGTTCGAGTCCGTCAGAGGGCTCTGCAAGAGCGCGGAGCGCCGCCACGTTTCGGCTCAGAGTGACTTGCTCTTCGTGACCCGTCGGCTATCGGCCCGCACTCGCTCGATCAGCGCTTCCCGCCAGCCGCACCAGCTCGATCACGGGAATCGTTCGGCCTGCTTTTTCCTGGAACGCGGCGGCTGCCGGAGTCCGCGCGACGAAGGCGGCGAAGATGGCGTCTCGCTCTGCGCCGTCGAGGATCCTGGCCGTGGCGGGGAAGCTCTCGGCACCGGCCTCGACCGTAACGTCGGGGTCGCGCTCCAGGTTTCGGAACCATTTGGGATGTGCTGTTGCGCCGCCGTTGGATGCGATGACGACGTAGTGCTGCCCGCGTCGCTGGTAGGCGAGCGGGGTCGTGCGTCGACGGCGACGCCGGACATCAGTCGTTGTGAGTAGAAGCAGGTGCATGTGCGCAAGCTCGCCTCCCACGACACCCCCGCTCGCGCGAAACTCCCTGATCACGGACTCGTTGAAGCCGTCGGGATCCACCGACCAATCACTCATGGGACTCGCGCACCCGATAGGTCAGCGTCACCCGTCCGGCCGCGAACGGTTCGGCCGCAACGAACTGCAGGTGCCCTCGACTGGTGAGCGTGCCCGTGATGCTCTGACCGGCGCCGACGAGGACCGGATGGACGATCAGGCGTAGCTCGTCGAGCAGGCCGGCGTCCAGGAGTACCGTGATCAGCGTTGGCCCGCCGACGACGTACGTTGTTCCGTTGCCCTGCTGCTTGAAGGCGTGGATCTCGTCGAGCGATCTGACGATTCGTGCGCTCGGCCAGGTGACGTCCGAGAGCGTCGTCGAGAGCACGAGATGCTCGGTCGAGGACGCGACCTGGGCGTAGGCGAGCTCGCGCGGATACGGGTCGCGACCGAGCATCTCGGACACGGCAGCCTGATCGTCGAGCATCGCCGCCCAGAACTCCTGGTAGCCCGAGAACATCCCGGCGCCGAGCACGAACGAATCCACCGGCGGCAAGAGTTGGAGCCCGTCGGCCCACGAGTCGACCCAGTCAGAGCCGCCCTCCGAGTCGAGGATCTTGCCGTCGAGCGTCATCTGCAGCACGGCGATCAGATTCCTGGATGTTGAGGTGGCCACGCATTCTCCTTCCGTTGGTCATGTGCAACCGATAGTTGCACAAGCGGATCGGGCTACGCAACCGGAAGTTGCGCATCGGTGGTAGCGTCCGACCGTGGTTCCTGACGCAATCGAGCGGGAGATCGTCATCGACGCGTCACCGAGCGTCGTCTGGTCGATCGTGACCGAGGGACAGCATCTGGCTGGATGGTTCAGCGACGAAGCCGAGATCGAACTGCGGCCCGGCGGCCGCCTGAGCCTCACGTGGCGCGAGCACGGCACGTACGAGGGCCGTGTCGAGGCCGTCGACCCGCCGCGCATGTTCGCGTTCCGCTGGCAGACGCGCGAGGGCACGTTCAGCGACGCGAACTCGACCCTCGTCGCAATCACTCTCGAACCCATGGACGCGGGGACGTTGCTTCGCGTCGTCGAGAGCGGCTTCGCCACCCTGCCATGGCCCGACGACGCGCGCGCCCGCTACGCGAACGAGAACGCGAAAGGCTGGCTCACCGAGCTCGAAGAACTCCGCAACTACGCCGCCGGCGTGGCCACCGCACGCAGCGATCGATGACCGCCCGGTCCGACGAGGAAGACCGCCTTTGGGCCGCGCTCGGCGACCCCATGCGGATCCGCCTGCTCGACCTCCTGCTCGAGCGAGGTGAGGCAACGGCAAGCACGCTCGCCTCCGCGCTGCCGATCACACGACAGGGCGTCTCCAAACACCTCGCCATCCTTGAACGCGACGGTTTCGTCACGTCCCAGCGGACCGGCCGCGAAGTCCGCTACGCAGTCCGCGCGGGAGGCCTCGATCAGGCCCGCGCCGCAATGGCACATATCGCGGCACGGTGGGACACGCGCCTGATCGCGATCAAGAAGATGGCGGAGCAAGCCGGCAAGAGCAGTACTCCTGCCGACAGGGCATCTGCTGAGGATCAAGCCACGGCGCCGCGCCCACGGCGACCGAGGGACCTGAGGTTGGCTCCCCTCGACCCCGACCGCCGCAACGCATGAAGCGTTTGTCGTTCCGCAATGACGCATGAGTGCGCCCGGGTGAGCTCATTCGGTCTGTCGGGCTGCCGTGAGGTGTGCGAGCACGGCGAGGACGCGGCGATTGGAGTCGTCGGTCTCGGGAACGTCGAGTTTCATGAGGACGTGCCGTACGTGAGCTTCGATCGTTCGCTCGCTCAGGTGGAGGCGCTTCGCGATGCCGGCGTTTGTGAGGCCTTCTGCCATCAGCTCGAGAACTTCGCGCTCGCGCATCGTTAGCTCCTCGAGGGGATCGTCGTTGTTCCTCGTGATGAGGCTGGCGACGACCTTCGGGTCGAGTGCCGACCCTCCGCCGGCGACGCGCTCGGCTGCGGACAGGAACTCGGCGACCTGAAGCACGCGGTCTTTGAGCAGGTACCCGAACCCGCCGAGAGACACGAGCTCGACGGCGTGCCTGGTCTCGACGTGCTGGGACAGGACGAGCACACCGAGCTCCGGGTGTGCGTGCTTCAACTCAGCGGCCGCGCGCGCCCCCTCGTCGGTGTGCGACGGCGGCATGCGGATGTCGAGGACGACGAGGTCTGGCCGTTGCTCTGCGACCACATCGACTAACCCGCCCGCATCACCGACAGACGCGACGACCTCGTGTCCTGCGTCCTCGAACAGCCGGGCGAGCCCCTCCCGGAGAAGCACCTGATCCTCGGCGATCACGACGCGCACGGGAGCTCCGCGACAAGGGTCGTACCGTGCCCGTGCTCGCTTTCGAGTCGGAGCGTTCCGCCGAGGGCATCGACGCGGTCCGAGAGGCCGCTGAGCCCGGAGCCGGCGGCGGGTGCCGCGCCGCCGATGCCGTCGTCCCCAATCGAGACGACGAGCGTGCCGTTTCTGCGCGCGGCGCTGAGAACGACTTTCGTTGCCTGCGCGTGCTTGACGGCATTCGTCAGCCCTTCGCAGGCGATGAAGTAGGCGGCGGCCTCCAGGCTGGGATCGAACCGCTCGCCCGGTGGCTTCACCTCGACGGGGATGGGTGTGCGGCGTGCGAGCTCGCTGAACGCCGGGCCGAGCCCGGCGTCGAGTTGGGCGGGAGGGAGCCCGTGCGTGAGCTCACGCAGCTCGTCGATCGCGACGGTGATCTCCGTCAGCGCCTCTTCGAGCGTCTGCCCGGCCCGCTGCGGTGAAGACGTGGCCAGCTCGTGCTGCGCGTGACGCAGCGCGAGCCCGATCGAGACGAGCCGCTGTTGCGCGCCGTCGTGAAGGTCGCGCTCGATCCGCCGACGCTCCTCGTTGGCGGCCGTGACGATGCGGGCCCTCGAGGCTTCTACTTCTGCGAGCTGACGCCGCAGCCCGACGCGCAGGCGGGCGATCTCAATCGCGAGCCCTCCCGCTTCGACGACCCGTCGCAGGAGGGTGGGATCCTCGTCGGCCGCTCGGTCATGAAGCACCAGTGCGAGCGGCTGCCCGCCGCGCTCCACCGGGATCCGCTCCCGCCCGTCCTCCGGAAGCCCGGCTGAGAGCAGCCCGCTCGCGTCGGCGTAGAGCTCGCTCTCCGGCAAGAAGAAGAGGAGCTCCAACCGCGTGTCGGACACGATCCTTCGCAGAGTTCCCTCGATCGCCTCAGGCGCCGCCCGACCGGCGCGCAGATCCTCGAGGAAGGTGGCCATCTGCTGCAGCGCGTCGTAGCGGGCCCGGTTGAACCGTCGATCGACGACGTCCTGCACCCGCGCACGCAATGGACGGAAGGCGAGCGCGACGACGAGCGTGGCGACAGCGGTTGCCCATCTGGAACCGCGGCCGAGCCCCGTTCCGAGCAGCAGGACCGTCCCCGTGAACGCCCCAGCGAGGATCACGGTGATCGTCGCGTAGACGAGCGTGCGGTTGACGACGATGTCGATCTCGTAGAGGTGGTAACGGAGGATCGCGAACCCTGCGACGAGCGGCACGCTCGCGAAGCAGATGCCGAGCACCGCCATGCGGGCCTGCAGATGTCCCGCCGGCCAGACGAGCCAGGTGCCCATGATCAACGCGGCCGCCGTCGCCGCGACCGAGGCGACCGCGAGCACCACCTCGAGCTGCTGGCGCTCCACTCCGCGAGCCCGGCGCAGGCGGACCATCATCGCGAGTGCCCCAAGGCCGATCCCGACGATGACCAGGATCCAGCCGGCGACGTCGACCGCGCCCATCGCTCCTCGTGCGCCCGCGAGGCCAAATGGATTCGACACTCGTGCGAACGGCTGGTCGTACCGCCCGGGGCGAAGCGTCCTCGCGAGCACGAGCAGCGCCATGCCGACGAGAAGGCCGGCGAACGCCGGGCGCCAGCGCCGCGATGGGAGCCGGCCCGTCGGAAACATGAGCAGCGAGACGCCGAGGAGGCCGGCAGTCGCTTCGCTGATCATGTTGTCGACGACGGTTGCCGCATCCGCCCCGGGAAGGTGATTCGTCGCATGGACGCCGACGTCGGCGTATTGCCAGCTGAGCAACTGGACGCTGTCCACGAGGGCGGTCAGCAAGAAGATCCAGCCGATCCGGTTCTCCGGAACGCGTCGCGCCACGACGACGCCCACGGAGCCGAACGTGAGCCCCAGGATCAGGAACGACGCGCCACCGACGCCCGAGAAGATGTCGCTCGGAAGGACGCGCCCCGGGCCGATCAGCAGCAGCACGACCGTCGCACACCCGCTCACCACGCACAGGAGCCAGACGATCAGCGCGACTCGGCGCCGTACGGGAACAGACGACGCAGCCTCGCGCATCGCCCCCATTGTCGCCGCGGTCGCCGCCCCGGCCAAGCGCGCCGGTACTGCCTCGCGGACCAGTGCTGACCCGTAGTCAGGTCGAGCGCTCTCGCCGACGACGTTTCCCGGGCTCGGCCGTAGCGTCACAGCCGGCAAGCCAATCGACGAGGTCAGGAGCGAAATCCATGGCGAAGGCAACGAACGACTCCATCCGTGCAGCCGCGGCCATCTGCGCCGTTGGTGCCGCTGCGACCACAATCGGGGGAATCGCCGTGCAGGCAATCGTTCAACCGGCGACGGCGGTCCCGGACGATCGTTGGAGCTACCCCTGGTCGAGCAGCGCGCTGGTTCCGATCTCCATCTTGTGGGCGTCACTGCACGTCCTCGTCTTCTACGGGGTATTCGGCTTCGCCCGCAGCGGCATCGCAGGCACGAGCCGAAGTGCACGCCTCGGCGCCGCGGCCGCACTCGCCGGCACCGCGATGCTGTTCGTCGGAGAGCTGGCGTCGATCCCGGTGCGCACCCAGCTCACCGGCGACACCGGCGCGACCATCGTCGGCGCGATCTTCGGCATCGCAATCCTGCTGACGTCGGTCGGATTCCTCGCAGTCGGTATCGCCACGATCCGCTCGCGCAACTGGTACGGCTGGCGGCGGCTCACACCGCTGAGCGCAGGCATCACTTCGTGCGCGCTTCTCGGCCTCAACTCGACCAAAGCGCTCCCGACAGGCGTTGCCGTCTACGGCCTGTGCTTGGTCGCGCTCGGGATCGCGCTCTACACACAGCCCACGGCAGAGGCACCGGTGAGCTCTGTGCGCGCGGTGCGGCAGCCGGCATGAACGGAGATGCTGTCACTCCGATCGACGTCGCACCGGCTCGGCGACCGATGTCGCGAGCGTTTCGTCGGGCTCGAGTCGCCGCCCGCTGGGTGCACCTCGCATTCGCGCTCGCGATCGTCGCCGGAGTCGTCGTCCAGGTCTACTTGATCGGCGCCTACATCTTCGGCGCCGGCCAGAGCGCCCTCGACTACCACCGCTCGATGGGATGGACGGTCCACGGGTTCGAGCTGATGCTCTTCGCCGCCGCGCTCGTCGCGTGGCTCCCTCGGCTCGATCTCGGCCTCTCGTTCGTGCTCGCCGCGGTCGGAACGGCACAGGTGAGCCTCGCGAGCGGCCACCGGTGGGTCGGCGGCCTGCACCCCGTGCTGGCGCTCGTGGTCGTGGCGCTTGCAGCCGCGCTCGCGCTGCGCGCAACCAGCCGCCAGCGCGCCGCAGGCATCATCAGACGGCGACCCAGGGCGAGAAAGACTCTCTCGCGGGTCTCTGCCAAGCGGATGCTCTTCGTCGGCGGCCTGCTCGGAAGCTGCGTCGGCGTGATCGGTGCCTCGATCTCCGATCCCCGAGTCGGATTCCCGGCCTGGATCGACCTCACCGGAGTCGTGGCCGGCTTCGGCTTGGGCGTCCTCGTGAGCGGCACCGGAGTCGTGCTTCGCAGCCGACGTTCCCGCGGTGACGTCTAGAGATGGCGGCACCGCAACGTAGTCTTGGGTCACGAACCCGGTGGTTGCAGCCCGCCGCACCCCTCGCAGATCGCCCACGTTCGATAACGAGACGGAGGCGGCACGGGCGTGCCTCTGGGAGTAGCGCTTTCGGCCGCCCTCTCCGTCAGAGCGTGATGACGATCTTGCCGCGCGCACCGGCCTGCCCCGAGGTAACTGATCGCCTCGGGAACCTCCGTCAGCGGAAACGTCTTGTCGACGACGGGCCGGATCGCGCCGCTTTCCAGCAGCGCTCGTAACTCCTCGAGGTCCTGCCTGCGCTCCTTCGAGATGAAGGTGCCGAGCTTCTGATCGCGTTCGAAACCGCCGCGATGACCTGCCCGCGGTCGCGGTCGGTCGGGGCAACCTCACCGCCTCCGCTTCTGGCGGGGCCATCTCGTCGCAGGCGCTCAGTTGTGGTTTCCAGTTAGAGCGTTTCGCGCACCAACGTGGAGCGTTAAATTAACGCCCACGCGGCGGCCTAGACTCTCACGGTTGGTGAAGACCGCGAACAACGAACAACGGCCGTGACCGCCGATCGTCAAGCAGCGGGCGCGCTGGTCGGTGCCATCCACTCCGGCGACATTGGGGCAGTCGAACGGATCGTCTCCGACAATCCGGAACTCGCCAGAGGCCCACTGGGTGGTCCCTTTAAGACCCGCACGGCGCTGCACGTCGTGGCCGACTGGCCGGGCTACTTCCCCAACGGCCCGAAGATCGTTCCCGTCCTCATCGCAGCGGGCGCCGACCCCAACTACCGAGACCCCGAGCCAGGCTCGGAAACGCCGCTGCACTGGGCGGCCAGCAGCGACGACGTCGACGTCGCGGCCGCGCTCATCGACGGCGGCGCCGACGTCGAAGTCCCTGATGGCTCGATCGGAACCCCTCTCGACAACGCGATCGGCTACGGCTGCTGGCATGTCGCCCGCCTTCTGGTCGCCCGCGGCGCCGCGGTCGACAAACTGTGGCACGCCGGCGCACTCGGCCTGCTCGACCGCCTCGAGGAACTGCTCGACACCGCGAACCCGACGCCCGAGGAGGTGTCGCAGGGGTTCTGGCACGCCTGCGCGGGCGGGCAGCGCCGGGCCGCCGAACGCCTCCTCGCCGCCGGCGCCGACCTCAACTGGGAACCCGACTACGCCCACGGCACCCCACTAGACGCAGCCGGCGGCCTTGGCACCCGCCAGGAGAACGTCATCGGCTGGCTCAAAGAGAAGGGCGCACACTCCGCCGACACCGATTGACGAACCACCGGACAAGGACATCCAGAACTCGGCTGGATCATCGAGCTAGCCGCCTACGACGTCTCCGTGAACGTCGTGTTCCTCGGCGGTGCAGAGTTCCACTCCCCACCGCCACTGGGAAGCACCGGCCGGACACGGTACGTCAAGGTAACCACCCTCGAGGAGGCACAACGACCGGAGCTGCACGAGTGGACCGACGAGGCGAGCCGTACGCCGGGCTGGACATGAAGTGCCGCGGACCTCAAAGACAGAAGTGAGCGGATGACAGTTCAAAGGATGGACAACGTTGGCATCGTCGTCGACGACCTACCAGCGACGGTCGCGTTCTTTCGCGAGCTCGGCCTCGAGTTGGAGGGCCAGGCGGTCGTGGAGGGAGAGTGGGCGGGACGCGTCACGGGCCTAGGCGACCAGCGCGTCGAGATCGCCATGATGCGCACGCCTGACGGCCACAGCCGGCTCGAGCTCTCGCGCTTCCTCGAGCCGCGTGTCGTCTCCGATCACCGGAACGCCCCGGTGAACGCTTTCGGCTACCTGCGCGTCATGTTCGCCGTCGACGACATCGACGAGACACTTACCCGGCTCCGCAAGCACGGCGCGGAGCTCGTCAGCAGCGAAGTGGTCCGGTACGAAGACTCGTATCGGCTCTGCTACATCCGCGGGCCCGAAGGCCTGCTCATCGGGCTCGCTCAAGAACTCAGCTGAGCGCGCGCAGTCGGCTCCGTCGGGCAGGAGGCTCGTTCACGATCCCGGGCGCGGCCCATAACCGCACATGGTCGACCCCTCTCTACGAAGAACGACTCGGCACTCGATTCGCAGATGGCTCGACGCATGAAGCCCTTTGGCCACCAGCGGTTTCCGGCGAAATGGATGGAGCATTTATGGAGCCCAGCGGGCGCAACCGGTGGCAACCGACGGCAACCGTTTCGCAGCGCATGGTAAGGAGGGGGTCGACGGTTCGAGTCCGTCAGAGGGCTCTGCAAAAGCGCCACACGCCGGCGTTTTTTCGTTCAGGGCGACTTGCTCTCCGCCGAACGTGCGGTGGGTATGGAGCCGCCTACGGAGCTTTCGCGTTCAGAACGGCGTCGCCCGGAAGCACGCCTGGCCGACAGAGAAGCTGACCTGCGGCGGCATGAAGTCGATCACTCGGATCGAGCCGGCAGCGGTGTCGAAGTCGGTCTCGACGACGGGCGGACGATCGCCGCCGACGACCCAGAGCATTCGTCTACGTACTCCCCCGATCTCTGGAGACTTCGAGGAAACCAGTGTGGCCATGGGTCACTTCAAGAGCCGGTGACTCTGGCTTGATGGTGTCACTAGGGGTGGAGCCCGAGGACGAGTCGGAGGTCGTGGGCGATGATGGTGCTGGTTGCGGTCGAGTCGTAGACGACGCGGCCTCGGCCCTCCGGGTCGATGAGGAGCGTGTACAGGGTGTGGTCGAGCGCTTTGTCGCCCCCCGCTGGGTGTGAGTCAATCCCGTACAGCCGCCAAATAGTGGCGAGCTTGGTGCGCGGCCCGACGAGGTAGCGAAACTGCTGGAGAAGGTGGTGGGAGCTGATGAACGCGGCGACTGCTTGTCGTGTGTCGCCGTGGGGGTCGACGCTCACGGCAAGGACGCGGACGCGCGTTCTCTCGGGACCGAGCGCGGCGAGGGCTCCGTTGAGCCGTACGGCTGTGAGCGGACAGGCGTCAGGACAGTGTGTGTACAGGAAGGTGAGGAGAACAGCCTTTCCACGAAGGTGCGATAGCTCGATGGTTTGGCTGTCTTGGTCGCGCAGGACGAAGTTTGGAGCGAGGCGCGGGTTCTTGATCGTTGGTCCATCGAAGGCCGGCGTCGCTGCGTTTGCAGACCCGGGGATGAAGATGATGAGAGCCGCGGCGGCGACCGCGGCTCTCGTGAGGTTCGACCACGCGTTCACTGGTCTAGTGGACGACGATCGTCCCGTCCATATTCGAGTGGATGACGCATTCATAGTGGTACGTGCCAGGCTTGGTGAAGGTCACCTGGAACATCTTCGGGCCCGCCGCCGTAGGGGCGCCCTGCGGTTGCAAGATGCCCGCATTGAGGTAGCCGTTGCCGTGGTTCGCGCCGTTGTATTCCACCGCGCCTCCGGGAGGATCGCTCGGAAACGCGCCCAGCGGGTTCAGCACTAATCGCTTGCCCTGCGGGGCAGCGAAGTTCTTCTCAATGTTGGCACGGAGCTTCTCCGGCCCGAAGGTGACCGTGTGGATGTCGGTCTGATCATGGTTAACAAACGTGACTGTGTCGCCGACATGCACTGACAGCTGTGCTGGGAAGAACGCTGTTACCTCGGCTCCGGTCGACGCATGCCCCGCTCCGACGAACACCGTCGAGCTCCTCTTCGGCTTCGTCTGCTGAATCTGACGCAGATCCGCGATCGTGCGGGCAAGCGCGGCCTGGACGGCGGCCGCCTCGGAGGCGACCGAGGGTGTCCCCTGCCCCGCCGGGCGGACGATCACCACGCCACGCATACCAGCGTGGACCGCGCACTGATAGTGGTAGATGCCCGGGCTGGTGAAGGTCAGCTGGTACGGAGCCGGTGGCGACTTCGGCCCCGCGCTCAAAACCCGCATCAACCCCGAACTGCGCACATCGGCAGTGCTGGAGATCGTCGATCCGCCCTGCTGCAAGATCGCCAGCGGGCTGATCGCCAGCACTGGCGCCTTCCCCGACCACCAGAAAGGCTGACTGGCCGCATCCTTGGTCACAGCCTGCTTTCCCGCAGGCGCAGCAAACGGATACGGCTTATGGGAGCCAGCGAAGGTGACCGTGTGAAACCCAAACAACTGCCAGGTCACCGTTTGACCGACAGTGATCGTCACCGACCTCGGAAAGAAGAACAACGCATCCGCGTGGGGACTGATCCCCGCCGGCGGCTTCTGCAACGGCGGGCCCGCGTACACCGTCACAGACCCCGACTTCCCAGCCGCCAACCCAACACCCGAACCAGCCACGAACACGCCTATCGCGACCGCACACCCACCGAGCAACCGCACCGCAGCACCCTTGCCCACTCAAGCCTCCCGGTCGACGCTTCCCCCAACACCCGCCCGCGGATCCATAACACCCCGAGCCCGCGGAAACAAGGAGGATCAACATCCTGACCGCCACGCTCGCCTCGCTGAACCTTGAAAGGGCGAAGCTCATTTGCACCAGCGGTCTGAAATGGCGCTCAGTGACTAGTGGCGCCAGAGTCTCTCCGAGATGATCGGTCCCGCCCGTCTCGAGGGAGGAGCCGCTCGCTCCTCCCTCGCCTTCTGCGAATTCAGGCTCGTTACGGACGGGCGACGAGGTTCAGGATGTTGCCGTCCGGATCCTTGAACCAGGCTGCCCTGAGATCTCCGATGGAGTGAATGTCGCCCTCACGCTCGACGCCTGGCATGTCGTACTGCTCGAACGCGATACCTCTCGATTGCAACGCTGACACTTCGGCGTCGATGTCGTCGACCTGCCACCCGGCGGCGGTTGCCTGATTTGTTCCCGCGAAGCTCGATTGATAGACGAGCAGTTGTGTGCCATTCCCACAGGCGTAGAGCACGCCGCCTGGGTCGCCGGCGTCCGATTCCTTCAAGCCGAGCGTTCCGCCGTAGAACTCCTTGCCCCGATCGAGGTCGACGACTGCGATCACTGCGGCGACCGGCGAACTGGCGAGCATTACGAACCTCCTCTAGAGGGAGCGCCGACTCTAACCGGGCCGCATCAGCGCCGACCGTTCATGTGGGAATCCAGCCCGCGCACAGTCTCTCACCCAGCGCAAGCACCGCGTTTTGGTTTAGCTCGAGATCGTCACTCGGCTGGCGTAGAAGGCGATGTGTTCGGCTATTGCCGCCGCGGCAGGGTAGGGGCGGCGGTAGATCCATGCCGCGTCTGCGATCGTCGTTGTCGGCGTGACCACCGAGAAGTAGTTGCAGTCGCCCTTGTAGGAGCAGTAGCTGGTCGAGTCGCTCTCCTCGAGGAGTCGCATGTCGATGTCGAAGATGGGGATGTAGTAGACGGGTTGGTAGCTCGCCTCGCGGAGGATGAGTGCGTTTGTCGACTCGGCGATGCGGATGCCTTCGGCCGTCACCGACACGGGCCGGGTGTGCGGCTCGATCGACATCGGGTGTTCGGGACCCGGGATCTTGAGCTCGCGCGTTGTCGCCATCACGTTGGCCGTCCGGTTGGAAGGGTTTGTCCGACCTCGATCAGATGGCCGTCGGGGTCGCGCATGTAGCAGCGGATCTCTCGGCCGCGGTCGATCGGCGGCGTGAGGAAGTCGGCGCCGCGTTCGCTCCAGGTGCTGTAGACGCTGTGGATGTCGGCGACGCGAATGTTGAGGAAGCTGCTGACGCGGTCCGGGTCCTGTGGCGGCTCGAGCGTGACAGTCGGCTTGTCGTCTGTCGGGCCGCCGCCGACGTTGATGATGATCCAGCTGTTGGCAAGCGCGACGATCGTCGGCTCCCCCTCGAGCAGCACCTCGCCGCCGAGGACGTCGGCGTAGAAGCGGCGCGAGCGCTCGACGTCGGAGCTGACGATGAAGTGCGTGAGGGCGATGCTCTCGGCGGGCTGAGGGAAGTTGGCCATCGCTAGCGCTCCACCATCGCGCGCACCTCGACCGTGCCGCCCATGCGGGCGACCGGGATGCGCGAGGCGAACGCGATTGCCGCGTCGAGGTCGGGCGCGTCGTAGATGTAGTAGCCGCTCAGCTCGGAGCCGTCGGCGACGGCAGGGCCTTCGCTGACGATCGTTTGCCCGTCGTCGACCTGCACCGTGCTTGCCGAGCTGGGTGCCTCGAGTTGGTCGCCGTCGAGGACGCCGGAGGACTTGCGGATCGCTATGAACTCGGCGGTTATCTTCTCTTGCTCGTCCGCGGGGAGTTGGTGGATGACGGCGTCGGCGCCGTTGAAACGCACCTGCAGCAAGAACTTCACCGTGCCTCCTTCGGGATCAATGGGCGGGTTGCGCTGCCGCGAGCCGCGTCTTGATCATCTCGACGATCGGCCATAAACGTGTTCTCCTCCCCGTGAGCTAGTGAGTGAGCTGACTCACTTATACAGGAAGATTGCTACTCTTGGTGAGATGACTAACTCCGTGGCGTCCAGACCTGGGAAGCGCGAACGCCTTGTCGAGAGCGCACGCCGGCTCATTCACGAGCAGGGCGTCCACGCGACGACGTTGGCCGAGGTCGCCGAGCGCGCCGACGTGCCGGCCGGGAATGTCTACTACTACTTCAAGACCAAAGACGAGCTCGTCGGCGCGGTCCTCGACGCCTACGCGCAGGAGGCGGCCAGGCTGACCGAGTCGCTCGAGCGGCACCGAACGCCGCAGGCACGGCTGAAGGCGCTGGTGCGCAACTGGGATCAGCAGCGCGACGCGGTTACCCGCTACGGCTGCCCCATGGGCAGCCTCTGCACCGAGCTCGACAAGATCGACGACGGCCTCGACACGGCAGGAGCCGCAGTGCTCGCCAGCATCATCGACTGGGCCGAAGCACAGTTTCGCGAACTCGGCAGGCGCGACGCGCGCGACCTCGCGCACACGCTCTTCGCCGGAATCCAAGGAGCCGCGCTACTCGCGAACACCTTCCGGGA
>DATAMX010000014.1:0-31599 GCA_036260475.1 Gaiellaceae bacterium
TTCATCATGCCGCCCGTCGCGGGCCATGCGCCGCCGCCCCCGACCGGCGGCCGGCTCGTCGTGCAGGAGAGCCCCGTCCTCGAGGAGGGCGAGGAGTACTCGGTCGACTCCGCGCCGCTCACGGTCGGGCGCGCGAGCCAGAACGACGTCGCCATCGACGGGGACGAGTTCGCCTCCGCGCGGCACGTGCGCTTCGAGCCGCGCCGCGACGGCGTCTGGGTGCACGATCTCGGCTCGACGAACGGCACGTACGTCAACGGCGTGCGCATCGACTCGGCCCGGAAGCTCGCGCCGGGCGACGTCGTCCGCGTCGGCGAGACCGACCTGAGGTTCGAGCCGTGACGCTCATCGGCGCGTACGCGGCGAAGACGGACACCGGACGCAAGCGCCGGCGGAACGAGGACGCGTTCGTCCTCGCGCCGCCGCTCTTCGCCGTCGCCGACGGCATGGGCGGCGCGCAGGCGGGCGAGGTGGCGTCGAAGCTCGCCGCGGCCGCGCTCGAGGACACCGACCCCGGCCGGCTCGCCGGCCCCGAGCGGGTGGCGTCGCTCATCCAGGAGGCGAACCGCCGCGTGCACGAGCGCTCGAGCGTCGATCCCGCCACGTCGGGGATGGGGACGACGATGACGGTCGCGCTCGTCGAGGACGCGGGGGTGGTGATCGGCCACGTCGGCGACTCGCGCGCGTACCTCGTCCGCGGGCGCGAGATCGAGCAGCTCACCGAGGATCACTCGCTCGTGAACGAGCTCCTGAAGTCGGGGAAGCTCTCGGCCGAGGAAGCGGAGACGCATCCGCAGCGGTCGGTCATCACGCGCGCGGTGGGCACGGACCCGGACGTCGACGTGGACTCGTTCACCGTGCACACGCAGGCCGGCGACGTGTTCCTCATCTGCTCGGACGGGCTCACCGACATGGTGGACGACCGCGCCATCCTCGACGCGGTCGAGCGTCACCGCGACAACCTCGACCGCCTGACGAAGCAGCTCGTCTCGGCTGCCAACCGCGGCGGCGGTGAGGACAACATCACCGTTGTCGCGTTCTCGATCGGCGAGCTCGTCGGCGGCGACGACGGCGACACCGCGACGATGCAGGCGGTCACGCTTCCCGTCGACGACGACACGACCGAGGACGTCGGCGTACGCGCGAGCAACGAGGCCGTGCTCCCCGGCCCCTCGGCCGTGCGCGTCCGCGTCGTCCTGGCGACTCTCATCGTGCTCGCGGTGCTGGTCTCCCTTCTCCTGTGGGGGCTGATGCGCTGACCCTCAGCCTTCGGAATCGCGAGCTCGCCTATCTCATCCTCGTCGGCGTGCTCACCGCCGTCGGCTTCGCGAGCGTCTACATCGCACGCAAGTCGAACGTCTCGGCGGCATCGCTCACGTACGCGATCTTCTTCTTCGCGCTCTATCTCGCCGCGCACGTCGTCGCGCGGTTCACCGTGCCCTTCGCCGATCCGTATCTGCTTCCCGTCGCGGGGCTCCTCACCGCGATCGGCCTGACGGAGATCTACCGCCTCGGCCCCGCGAACGCGTTCAAGCAGGGGCTCTGGGTCGTGATCGGCGTCGCGGTCTTCGCGGCGGCCCTCATCTTCCTGCGCCAGGACTACCGGCTGCTGGAGAACTACAAGTACCTCTTCGGCCTGGGCGCGATCGGCCTGCTGTTCATGCCGCTCCTGCCGGGCATCGGCCAGACCGTGAACGGATCGCGGTTGTGGATCCACTTCGGCGGCCTGCAGTTCCAGCCCGGCGAGCTCGGCAAGATCGCGCTCATCGTCTTCCTCGCCGCGTATCTGCGCGAGAAGCGCGAGGTGCTTGCGCAGGGCCGCGTGAAGGATTGGGGGCCGCTGCTCGTCATCTGGGGCGGCGCGATGCTCGTGCTCTTCGCCACCGACGACCTGGGTGGCGCTCTCCTCTACTACGGGATCTTCCTCGCCATCCTGTACGCGGCGACCGCACGCCTGCGGTTCGTCGCCGTCTTCGTCGTCCTCTTCCTCGTCGGCTCCGCCGCGGTATACCAGGGAACGCCGCACGTGCGCGAGCGCGTCGTCAACTGGGTCCAGCCGTGGACCACCCACAAGGTGCACTGCGCGCTCAACGGGCAGATGACGCTCCGCCAGGACTGCTCGAGCTACCAGGAGGTCCAGTCCCTGTACTCGATCGCGCACGGCGGCTACGCCGGCACCGGCCTCGGCTCGGGGCTGTTCACGACTGCGCAGGGACATCCGCTGATCCCGTACCTGAGCACCGACTTCATCTACTCGGCGCTCGCGCAGGAACTGGGGCTCATCGGCGTCTCCGCGCTCCTGCTCATCTACATGGTCTTCGTCCTGCGCGGCTTCCGCGTCTCCCTCGCCGCCAACGACGGCTTCTCGAAGCTGCTCGCCGCCGGGCTCACCTTCGGGTTCGCGCTGCAGACGTTCGTCATCGTCGGCGGCATCCTGCGCGTCATCCCTCTGACCGGCATCACGCTGCCGTTCGTCTCCTACGGCGGGTCGAGCGTGATCGCGAACTTCCTCGTCGTGGCGGGATTGATGCTCGTCTCCGATCGGGCGAACAGGTGAACAGACAGCTGAACCGCCTGGCGCTCGTCGCCGTGCTCATGCTCGCCGCGCTCATCGTCGCGACGACGTACTGGCAGGCCTGGGCGGCGGGATCGCTCGCGGCGAAGCAGGACAACGCCGTCGAGCTCGTATCGCAGTTCCAGGTCGCGCGCGGCCTCATCTTCGCCTCGAACGGCAAGACCGTGCTCGCCGCCAACCGCAAGGTGAAGCGGAACGGCCAGTCGTTCTACTTCCGCCGCTATCCGTCGCAGGGGCTCGCGGCGCAGACGCTCGGCTATTCGACGTCGGCGCTCTCGCAGACCGGGCTCGAGCTGTCGCTCAACGACTTCCTGACGGGATCGACGACGAACCTGAGCAACGCCATCCAGCGCACGCTCGACCGGATCGGCGGAGGAACGGTCTACGGCGACAACGTCACCCTGACGATCAACGCCGGCGCGCAGGCGCTCGCGCAGCAGCTCCTCGGCAATCGCTGCGGCGCGGTCGTGGCGATGAATCCCCACACCGGAGCGATATACGTCATGGCCTCGTCGCCGACGTACGACCCGAACCTCATCGACAAGCCGGGCGGCTACGCGAAGGTGCTGAAGACGACGGGCGCGTGCGGTGGGTCGTCCGCGTTGTTGAACCGGGCCACGGACGGGCTGTTCACGCCTGGGTCGACGTTCAAGATGGTGACCGCCGCCGCCGCGCTCGACAGCGGCGCGTTCACTCCGGAGTCGCATTTCAACGACCCCGGCTACTGCGAGGAGTACGGCAAGAAGGTCTACAACGCCGGCAACCCGGACCAGAACGGCCCCGAGTCGTACGGCGGCGTGACGCTCGCGCAGGGCTTCGAGCACTCGATCAACTCCGTGTTCTGCAACGTCGGCAAGCAGATCGGCGGGAAGACCATCCTCGAGTACGCGCGCAGGTTCGGCTTCTATGCCACGCCACCGCTCGAGACACCGGCGAACCAGCGCCTCCCCAGCGGCCTGTACCGGAACAACAAGCTCTGGTTCCCGAAGGACCCGGTGACGGAGGTCGACCCGGGCCGTCTTGCGTTCGGCCAGTTCAACATGGTGGCGACGCCGCTGCAGATGCTCCTCGTCGGCGCCACGATCGCGAACGGCGGCGTCGTCCCCCGGCCGTACATCGTCGAGCGCGTCGTCGGCCACGACGGATCGGTGGTCAGCCGCACGCGGCCGACGACGCTCGGGCGCGCGATCAAGCCGCAGACGGCCTCCGAGCTGACGCAGATGATGATCTCCGTCGTCCAGGGCGGGACGGGCACGCACGCACAGATCCCGGGCGTCCAGGTGGCCGGGAAGACGGGCACAGCGGAGACGGGCTTGAACCACGTGTACACGGCGTGGTTCGTGGCCTTCGCACCCGCTGAGAATCCGCAGGTCGCCATCGCCGTCGTCCTCGAGAAGCAGCTGAACGGGTTCGGCGGCGCAGTCTCCGCTCCGATCGCGAAGGCGGTCATGCAAAAGCTCCTGCATCGCTGAAGTGGCAACTACCCTGTAAACAGCCCCGTGGCCGTCCCCGACCCGATCATCGGCGTGCTCTTCGACGGGCGCTACCAGATCCTGCGCAAGCTGGGCGCGGGCGGGATGGCGAACGTCTACCTCGCCGAGGACCAGGAGCTCGGGCGCCGGGTGGCGATCAAGATCCTCAACGACCGGCACGCGAACGACGAGCAGTTCGTCGAGCGCTTCCGCCGGGAGGCGAAGAACGCCGCAGCGCTCTCCCACCCGAACATCGTCTCGATCTACGACCGGGGCGAGGCCGAGGGGACGTACTACATCGCGATGGAGTACCTCGACGGGCGCTCTCTCAAGGAGCTGATCCTGTCGCGCGGCGACGCGCCGATCGCGGTCGTCGTCGAGTACGCGCGCCAGATCCTCTCGGCGCTGCGGTTCGCCCACCGGCACGGGATCGTCCATCGGGACATCAAGCCGCACAACGTGCTCGTCGACGGCGAAGGGCGCGTGAAGGTCACGGACTTCGGCATCGCGCGCGCCGGCGCGAGCCAGATGACGGAGGCCGGCTCGATCGTCGGTACGGCGCAGTACCTCTCTCCCGAGCAGGCACGCGGCGGTGACGTCGACCAGCGTTCCGACCTGTACTCGCTCGGCGTGCTCATGTACGAGATGCTCACCGGTGAGGTCCCGTTCAACGGCGACACGCCGGTCGAGATCGCGATGAAGCACCTGTCGCGCACGCCGGAGCCGCCGTCGGCAAAGCGCCGCGACGTGCCGCGCGAGCTCGACATGGTCGTGATGCGATCGCTCGCGAAGGATCCCGACGATCGCTACCAGAGCGCCGACGAGATGGAGTCCGATCTCGACCGCGTCGCGCGCGGCGTCGGCGTCGCGCCGCAGACCGAGGAGACGGCGACGCAGATCATGCGCTCGCCCCTGGCGGGCCCGCTCGCGGCGACGGCGGCGACGATGATCACGCCGCCGCGCCGTGCGCCGGGCGGCGCCGTCTCGCCCCCGGTTCCCCCGTCGGTCTACTACGACCTGGACGAGCCGATCCACCGGCGGCCGGTCTGGCCGTGGATCGCGGCGCTCCTGTTCGTCATCGGAGCCGGGATCGGCGGCTGGTTCCTCTATCACCAGATCTCGAGCAAGCTCAATTCGTCGACGCCGATCGCAGTGCGCAACTACGTCGACGAGAACGAGCAGAACGCGACGTCGAACATCACGGCGGACGGCTTCAACCCGGTGGTGAAGCACCACTCGAGCCTGACCACGCCCACAGGCCTCGTCTATAAGCAGGATCCACCGGCCGGGCACCGGCAGCCGAAGGGGAACGACGTCACCATCTGGGTCTCGACCGGAAAGCCGAAGGTCGAGATCCCGACGCTGAAGGGCCTGAAGTCGGAGGACGCGATCGCGAAGCTGAAGGCGCTGCACCTCGTTCCCGACGTGCACGACAACGCCTCGTCGCTGCCGGCCGACGAGGTCACCGCGTCCGATCCGAAGGCGGGGACGCAGGTCGTCACCGGGACGAAGGTGCGCATCAACGTCTCCAGCGGGCCGACGACGGCGCCGGTGCCGAACGTCGTCGGCAAGTCGCTCAGCGAGGCGACCTCGACGCTGAACGCCGCCGGGTTCAAGGTCAGCCCGACGTTCGTCGAGTCCGACCAGCCGCAGAACCAGGTCGTGAACCAGTCGCCGAGCGAGGCCGCCAAGGGATCGACGATCGCGCTGACCGTCTCGAAGGGTCCGAAGACGGTGGCGGTGCCGGACGTCCGGACGCTGGACGTGGGCTCGGCGACGTCGACGCTGCAGGACATGAACTTCAAGGTGAAGTTCACCTACACGACCGTCACCGATCCGAACCAGGATCAGATCGTGCTCGACCAGAGCCCGGAGGCGGGCAAGCAGGCGGCGCCGGGCTCGACGGTGACGCTCAACGTCGGTCGCTGTCCGCCGGGCGGATGCCCCGCGACGACGGCGGAGACGACCACGACCACCACGCCTTGACGGCCCGCCGCCTCCGCGTGGCGCTCCTCGCCGGCGGCCGCTCGAGCGAGCACGACATCTCGCTCGCGTCGGCCCGCTCGGTGCTCGAGGCGCTCGACTCGGCCCGGTACGACGTCACCGAGATCGCGATCGGTCGCGACGGCCGCTGGGAGCTCGGGACCGGGGAGACGGTCGCCGGCACGCTCCCGGTCCCGTACGACGGCGGCCCGCTCGAGCGGCTCGGCGCCGTCGACGTCGTCCTGCCGATCCTGCACGGCCCGTTCGGCGAGGACGGGACGGTGCAGGGCCTGCTCGAGCTGGCCGACGTTCCGTACGTCGGCGCCGGAGTCGCCGCGTCCGCGCTCGCAATGGACAAGGACCTGTTCAAGAAGGTGATGCGGGACAGCGGCATCCCGGTCGCGCGACATCACACGATCAGGCTCGGCGATGCGGTCGACAATCCGCTCGGCTATCCCGTGTTCGTCAAGCCGGCCCGCCTCGGCTCCTCCGTCGGGATTTCGAAGGTGCGCGACGAGGCCGAGCTCGTCGCCGCGGTCGCGCTCGCACGCCGGCACGACGAGAAGGTCCTCGTCGAGGAGCTCGTCTCCGGGATGGAGGTCGAGTGCGGCGTGCTCGGCAACCGGCAGCCTCCGCCGATCGCGTCGCTGCCGGGTCGCATCGACACGCTCGAGCACGACTGGTACGACTACTCGTCCAAGTACGACGAGGGCGGCATGGATCTCGTCATCCCGCCGGAGCTGCCGCAGGAGACGATCGAGCTCGTGCAGCAGCGCGCGGTCGACGCGTTCGTCGCCGGAGAGTGCGAGGGCATGGCGCGGGTCGACTTCTTCGTCCGCGAGGGCGGCGAGGTCGTCGTCAACGAGCTGAACACCATCCCCGGCTTCACCGCGACGAGCGTGTATGCGAAGCTCTTCCAGGCGTCCGGGATCGACTACGCGGAGCTGCTCGACCGGCTCATCGCGCTCGCCCTCGAGCGGCACGAGCGCCGTTCGCACCTCGAGTTCTAGCCCGAGCTCACATCGCTGATCTCCGCCTTGCCACCCGGCGGCAGGCGCGTGATCCACACGACGTAGTACTGCGCCGTCTTCCCGGCGAGGTGGAACGTCGTCGCCGAGACGACCGTCTGTGAAGCCGAGTCGTCGGTGAACGGGCCCTGGGCCGAGTCGCCCGCTCTGATCCGGGCGACGAATCCCGGCGTGGGTGTGTGGACCGTGAGCGAGCCGAGCTTGACCGCGCGTCCCGCGTCGACGACGAGGCCGAGCCCGGACTTGAGATTCCCGAACTCCGGCGTCGCGTAGATCTGCGTGTACCAGTACGTCGAGGCGTTTCCGTCGGTCGCTGCTCCCGCCGTGTCGCCGTGCGTGTCCGCCAAGCTCCCGACGCCGCGCAGCGTCACGGTGTCGACGGTCCCGCCGCCGCCGTGATGGTGACGCCGGAGGGTCCCCGTGCCGCCGTACAGGAGCGCCGCGACGACGATCGCGAGGAGGACGACCCCGGCGAGCGCGAGCAGCATGGGCAGATGGCCGCCGGGCCTCCTCGTGCGCGCTCGACGAACGGTGCGCGGTGCCGCGTGGACGAGCGGAGCTCCCTGGATGAGCGTGCGCTCCGCCGCAGGCCCGCCGAGCTCGTCACGGCAGCGGCGCAGCTCGTTCGCGAACGCATCCATCGAGGCGAACCGCAGTGCCGGATCCTTCTCCAGCGCGCGCTCGACCGCCAGCACCAGCCGCGGCGGGACGTCTGCCCGCTGCTCGAGCAGGCTCGGCGGATGCTCGGTGACGTGCTTCATAGCGACGACGACGAGGTTGTCTCCCCGGAACGGCACCTCGCCGGTGAGCAGCTCGTAGAGGACGACCCCGAGCGAATAGATGTCGGTCGCAGGCGTGACCGGCTCGCCTGCCGCCTGCTCCGGCGAGAGGTAGTTGCTCGTGCCCAGCACGGTGCCGGTCTGCGTCACGCCCTCCTCGACGTCGAGCGAGCGCGCGATCCCGAAATCGGTGACCTTCGCGTCGCCGGCACTGTCGATCAGGACGTTCTGCGGCTTGACGTCACGATGGACGAGACCGTGCGCGTGCGCGAACGCAAGCGCGTCGGCGATCTGGATGCCGAGCTCGAGCGTGCGGTCCACGGAGAGCGGGCCGCTGCGCTCGACCAGCTGCTTGAGATTCTCACCCTCGACGTACTCGAAGACGATGAACTGGTGGCCGTCGCTCGAGCCGCGGTCGATGACGGTGACGATGTTCGGATGCGAGAGCTGCGCGACCGCGCGCGCCTCGCGCCTGAACCGCTCGACGTACTCGGCGTCGTCGCCGAAATGCGCGTGCAGCACCTTCAGCGCCACCGTGCGCTCGAGCAGGCGGTCACGGCCGCGATAAACGCTCGACATGCCGCCGTGGTCGACGGCTTCCTCGAGCTCGTAGCGATCGGCGATCACCTCACCGACCATGGATCCGTTCCGGCTCCTGCGGACATGGGAAGACGGCGAGCGCTGCGGCACGGAGATAGAACGCCCGACGCGCCGCGCAGGCTACGCGAGCACCGCTTCCAGCGCCTCGCCCCAGGCCCCGAGGGCCTCCTCCAGCTCGTCGTCGCCGATCACGAGCGGGCAGAGCACGCGGATGCAGTTCGAATGGGTTCCCGCCTTCAGGAGCAACAGGCCGCGCTCGGCGGCCGCCTTCGCCACCGCGGAGGCGAGCTCCGGGGCGGGGCGCTTCGACGCCGGATCCTCGACGAGCTCGATTGCGAGCATCGCTCCGAGCCCTCGGACGTCGCCGATCTGGGGATACCGGCGCTGCCACTCCGACATCCTGCCCCGGATGGCCTCGCCGATGCGCCCGGCGCGGTCCACGAGCCCTTCTTCCTCGATCACGTCGAGCACCGCGGCCGCCGCGGCGAGGGCGACGGGGTTGCCGACGTACGTGCCCCCGACCCCTCCCTCGGCCGGCGCGTCCATGATCTCCGCCTTCCCGATGACGCCCGACAGCGGCAGCCCGGCGGCGATCGACTTGGCGACGACGAGCAGGTCCGGCTCGACGCCGGAGTGCTCGATCGCGAACATGCGGCCCGTACGGCCGAAGCCGGTCTGCACCTCGTCGACGACGAGCACGATGCCGTGCTCGTCGCACAGTGCCCGAACGCCCTGGAGGAACTCCGGCGGCGCGACGACGAATCCGCCCTCTCCTAGCACGGGCTCGATCACGATGGCAGCCACGTTCTCCGGCGCGACCTGCGTGACGAACGCACGCCGCAGTGCGGCGAGGGCCTCGGCCGTGTCGACGCCGCGGTACTCGTACGGGAACGGGACGCGGTACACCTCGGGCGCGAACGGCCCGAGGCCGGCCTTGTACGGATGCGTCTTCGAGGTGAGCGTGAGCGAGAGCAGCGTGCGGCCGTGGAACGCGCCCTCGAACCCGATCACCGCGGGCCGGCGCGTGTATGCGCGCGCGAACTTGACGGCGTTCTCGACCGCCTCGGTGCCTGCGTTGAAGAATGCGGCCTTCGCCGGTTCTCTGAACGGGGCGGCGGCGACGAGCCGCTCCGCGACGCCGACGTAGACCTCGTACGGGACGATGGTGAAGTCGGTGTGGAGGAAGCGCGCCGCCTGCTCCTGCACGGCTTCGACCACGTGTGGATGCGCATGGCCGACGTTGAGGCAGCCCACGCCGCCGGCGAAGTCGAGGAACGTGTTGCCGTCCACGTCGGTGAGCGTCGCGCCGCGGCCTTCGGCGGCGACGACCGGCAGGTACACCGACAGGGCCGAGGCGACGACGGCATCGAGGCGGGCGAGGATCGCGCGGGAGCGGGGCCCCGGGATCTCCGTCTGCAGATGGATGGAACGGACCGCGGCCACGATCCCACGATATCGGGCGTCCCCGCCCGCCCGCCCCCGTTACGATCGCCACGTGGTCCTCTCCGACGCGACGATCGCCCGGGCCCTGTCGGAGGGGCGGATCGAGATCGATCCGTACGACGAATCACTGCTGCAGCCGTCCAGCGTCGACGTGCGGGTCGACCGCCTCTTCCGGGTCTTCCACAACAACCGCTACCCGTACATCGACGTGAAGCAGGAACAGGAGGAGCTGACCGAGCTCGTCCGCGTCGAGGGGGACACGCCGTTCGTGCTCCATCCGGGCGAGTTCGTCCTCGGCTCGACGCTCGAGAGGATCCGCCTGCCGGACGACCTCGTCGCCCGTCTGGAAGGGAAGAGCTCGCTCGGCCGCCTCGGCCTCCTCATCCACTCGACCGCCGGCTTCATCGATCCCGGCTGGGACGGGCACGTGACGCTCGAGCTCTCGAACGTCGCCACGCTTCCCATCACGATCTACCCCGGCATGAAGATCGGGCAGGTCTCCTTCATGCAGATGACCGAGCCGGCCGAGACGCCCTACGGTTCGTCCTCGATCGGATCGAAATACAAGGGGCAGGAGGGACCGACGCCGAGCCGCTACTACAAGAACTTCGAGTGACCGTCCTCGTCACCGGTGGGACGGGATTCGTCGGCCATCACGTGGTGCACGCGCTGCGCGCTCGCGACGTGACGGTGCGGGCGCTCGTCCGGCACCCGCGTCGCGCGCGCAGGCTGTCCGCCTGGGGCGCCGAGCTCGTCGTCGGCGACGTCTCCGATCAGACCGTGCTGCGAGCGGCGTGCGTCGGGGTGCAGGCCGTTGTTCATCTCGTCGCGATCATCAAGGGATCGCGCGCGGACTTCGAGCGCGTCATGGAGCACGGCACGCGCAATCTCGTCGCGGCCGCCGAGGGCGCCGGGGTCGGTCGATTCGTCCTCGCGAGCGCGCTCGGGCTCGACGAGCGGTCGAAGGACGCGGTGCCGTACTTCACGGCGAAGTGGGAGATGGAGCGCGCGGTGCGCTCGTCCGGCCTGAGCTACGTCGTCTTCCGGCCGAGCTTCATCTTCGGCGAGGACGGCGGCGTGCTCCCGACCTTCGTCCGGCTTGCGCGGTTCGCGCCGGTGACGCCGATCGTCGGCGACGGCAAGACGCGCCTGCAGCCGATCTGGGTCGAGGATGTCGCCGAGTACTACGCACGCGCCGTCGACCATCCGGGCGCTGCAGGCCGTGTTTTCGAGATCGGCGGCCCCGAAGCGGTGACGTGGAACGACTTCTGGGCCCGTCTGAAGCGCATCGCGGGCGCGCGCCGCCCGTCGGTGCACGTGCCGGTCGGGCTGCTCCGTGCCCAGGCCGCGCTCACCGACCGCCTTCCCGGCGCGCCGGTGACGCGCGATCAGCTGACGATGCTCGAGCTCGGCGACAACGTCGTCACCGACGCGGGCGCGGTGGACACGTTCCGGCTTCCGCTCGTCCCGCTCGACGAGCAGTTGCGACGCGCCGTCAAGTGACGCGCGGCCTCGTCTACGCGGAGCCGGGCGCCGACCTCGTCGTCCAGGAGATCGTCCTCGACCCGCCCGGGCCGAACGAGGTGCAGGTGCGCATCGAGGCCTGCGGGCTCTGCCACACCGACGTGCACGTCGTCGCGACGAACGGCTGGGGGATGGAGTTCCCGATCCTGCTCGGCCACGAGGGCGCGGGCACGGTCGAGGAGGTCGGGAGTGGGGTGACGGCGGTTGCGCCCGGCGACCGCGTCGTCGTCGCGTGGCGCGCTCCGTGCGGGAAGTGCCGCTCGTGCACACGCGGCGATCCGCGGCGCTGCTCGTCTGCGCTGCGCGCGAAGCCGCGCGCGCGCCGCGCCTCCGACGGGGCAGTGCTCTCGGCAGTGCTGCGCTGCGGCACGCTCGCGGACCGTGCGATCGTGCACGAGGCGTGCGCCGTGAAGGTCCCGGAGGAGCTGCCGGTCGAGCAGGCCGCGCTCCTCGCATGTGGATTCTCGACCGGCGCGGGCGCCGCGCTCTGGGCGACGCCGGTCCACGAAGGAGCATCCGTCGCGGTCATCGGGTGCGGCGGGGTCGGGCTCGCCGTCGTGCAGGGGGCGAAGCTCGCCGGAGCAGGACGCATCGTCGCCGTCGACGTCGCTGCGGAGAAGCTCGCGGCGGCTCGCACGCTCGGCGCGACCGACGTCGTCGATGCGTCGACCGTCGACCCGATCGCGCAGGTGAAGGAGCTGACGAGGGGAGTGGACTTCGCGTTCTCCGCCATCGGCGCGTCGTCCGGGCTCGACCAGGCGGTGCGGATGTGCGGCTACGGCGGCGTCGCGACCCTCGTCGGCGTGCCGTCGGAAGGCGCGACGCTCGGCGTCGACCTGTACCGCAACGTCTTCGGCCCCAAGGTCGGCATCGCCGTCACCCACGGCGGCGACACGATCCCCCAGGAGGACTTCCCGTTCCTCGCCCGGGCCGCGCTCGACGGCCGTCTCGATCTCGCACGCTTCGTCACGGCGACGATTCCGCTCGAGGAGGCGCCCGCCGCCCTCGAGCGGCTCGGCCGCGACGGCATTCGCACCGTCGTGCGCCTCTAGTCGCTCCGGTGTCGGACACGACGCCCGGTGCCGGACACACCTGCGGGCGATTACTGCTTGCCGAACGCGGCGCGCCGCTCGATGTCGGCGGGATCGACCATGTGGCCGTCGCGCTCGACGTAGCCGCCGCAGCCGCCGACGATGAAGAGCACCGCCTCCTCGTCGAACGGGTTCGACACCTTGCGCGGTGTCGTCGACTCGGCGTGGAACAGCCCGCCCTCGCCGAGCTCCCGCGTCTCGCCCTCCACCTCGACCTGTACCCGCCCGCGGTGGACGAAGTACAGCTCGTCCTGCGTGTCGTGGTAGTGGTGGAACCCCTCGAAGTGGGGCGGATACACGACCGCGTTCACGCCGAACGCGGTCACGCCGAGTGCGCCTCGCACCTTGCGGAAGCCGGGCCCGTCGCCGAGCTCGTCGATGGACGAGAATGCGTGCGTCATTCGCTGTTGCAGGCGCCCGCGTCGGCGAGCGGTAGCCGGCCGAGCAGATCGGCGAGCTGATGGTGCTCGTCGTCGCTGAACCGGGAGCCGAAGAGCTCCTCGACGTCGGCGAGGTGCGTCGCCCGCGCCTGCTCGAACTTCTCGACCCCGGTCTCGGTGAGCGCTGCGTACGTCACGCGGGCGTCGGAGGCGCAGTGCTCCTTCTTCACCCAGCCGGAGCGCTCGAGCCCGTCCAGGAGTCGCGTGATCCCGGAGGGACTGAGGATGACCGTCCGCGCGATGTCGATCCGGCGCATGCGCCGGCCGGGCGCGAAGTAGATCTGGACGAGGACGTCGTAGTCGCGCAGGGAGAGGCCGTGCCGAGTCTCCAGACGCGACGACAGCTCCCGGGTGAGGGCTGCGTGCGCACGCAGGAGGCGGATCCAGGCGGCCACCCCGGTCTCTGCAGAAGCTTGTGTTCTCAATACTTGACTAGACAAGAATTCCTCGCTATATTTGCTTGCGACCTCAAGTATACAAGGAGATGCAGTCCATGTCCACCATCGCCAAGCAGTCCATTCCCACCGGCACCTGGGCCGCCGATCCGGTGCACTCGAACGTCTCGTTCGAGGTCGCCTACGCCGGCACCAACACGTTTCGCGGGAGCTTCCGCGACTTCACCGCCACGCTGGCCGACGGCAGGCTCGAGGGCGCCGCGAAGGTCGCGAGCGTCGACGTGAAGGACGAGCAGCTGAACGGCCACCTGCAGACGCCCGACTTCTTCGACGCCGAGCGGTTCCCGGAGATCACCTTCCGCGCGACCGACCTCGAGCGCGGCGAGCTGACGATCAAGGGCGTCACGAAGCCCGTCGAGCTCGCCGCCACGGTCTCCGAGCCGAACGTCGACCCGTTCGGCCGCGAGCGCGTGGGCCTCAAGCTCGAGACGTCGGTCGACCGCAACGAGTTCGGCGTCAGCTGGAACGCCCCCAACCAGGGCGGCGGCAACTACCTCGGGGACGATGTGAAGCTCATCGCAGAGCTCGCGCTCGTGAAGCAGGAGGCGTAACGATGAAGATCCTGGGCGTTTCCGGCAGCTCTCGGGCCGAGTCGTACAACACGGCGCTCCTGCGGGAGGCGGCGCGGCTCGCGCCCGCCGGCACCGAGCTCGTGCTGTGGGAGGGAATCGGCGACCTGCCGATCTACGACCAGGATCTCGAGGCCGACGTACCCGAGAGCGTCCGCCGGCTCCGCGAGGACTGGAGCTCGGCGGACGCGATCCTCTTCGCCACGCCGGAGTACAACGGCTCCGTTCCCGGGGGCCTGAAGAACGCCGTCGACTGGGCCTCGCGCCCCAAGGGGAACGCCGCCCTCCTCAACCAGACGGTCGCGGTCGTCGGCGCCAGCCAGGGACAGTTCGGCGCCCTCTGGGCGCAACAGGACCTGCGCCGCATCCTCGGGATCGCCGGCGCCCGCGTCGTCGGCGACGCGGTCCCGGTGTCGCGCGCCCACGAGGGCTTCGACGAGGCGGCGATCGACGGTGTCCGGGACGCGCTCGAGGCGCTCGTCCTGGCGGCAGAGCCGGCCGAGGCAGCTGCTTGAGCACACGAGGGGCCGCCTTTCGGCGGCCCCTCGTCGGTAACCAACGCTGGATTCGGCAGAGTCGCTTCGGCCCCTACGCTGGCTAGGCGATTCCCGGTGGTCCCGGGGACTGCGCCTCTACCCGCTGGTACCTCCACTGGCCGAAATACTTGATGTCACGCTCGGACCACCTCCTTTCCGTGGTAGCCCCACGATATCAACGAAGGACGACGCTGAGCTCCAGGCCCCGGTCGAGCGGGACGGTGACGCTCGAGAGCGTCGGGTCGGCCTGCCGCACGGCCGAGTAGCGCGCCAGCGGATCTGGGTGCGAGAGGACGTTGTCCGCGACCACGAGCGCTCCCGGCTCGAGCGTGCCGCGGGCGAGGGCGAAGAGTCGCTCGTAGTCGTCCTTCTCCGCGTCCAGGAAGACGACGTCGAAGACGTCCTCGATCCGCTCCATGGTCTCGAAGGCGTCCCCCTCGACGAGCTCGGCCCAGTCGGCGAGCCCGGCGTCGGCGACGTTCCGCCGCCAGGCCTCCGCCTTGGCGGGATCGTTCTCGAGCGAAAGGACCCGGCCGCCGAGCGTCCGGGCTCCGGCCGCGAGCCAGATGGTCGAGTAGCCCCGCGAGCCGCCGATCTCGAGCACCTCGCAGTCGGTCTGCGGCGCGACGAGCGCGAACAGGAATTGCCCGGTCGTGCGCGCGACCTGGCGGGCGCGCTCGGATGAGGGAAGCCCGCGAGCGCGCTCGTCCGCGTCCTCGAGCTCGAGGCGCTCGAGGACGGCGCTAACCCGCTCGTCGAGCACGTTCCACCTCCTCCCGCACCCAGCAGTCCGGCACGTGGTCGTTGACGATCCCGCACGCCTGCATCGCCGCGTACACCGTCGTCGGTCCGACGAAGCGGAAGCCGGCCGCCTTCAACCGCTTGGACAGCTCCTTCGCGTCCGGCGCGTCGCGGTACTCCCACATGAGCTCGTTCAGCGGTGCGGCCGTTTCGCGCAGGGCGAGCACCGCGTGCGCGTTCGCGATCGCGGCCTCGATCTTGCCGCGGTGGCGGACGATGCCCGCATCGCCGAGGAGCCGCTCGACGTCGCGCTCGCCGAAGCGGGCGACGGCGTCGGGGTCGAAGCCGGCGAATGCAGCGCGGAAGCTCTCGCGCTTGCGCAGGATCGTCAGCCACGAGAGACCGGACTGGAATCCCTCCAGGCAGAGCCGCTCGTACAGGCCGCGCTCGTCCCGCACCGGCCGTCCCCACTCCTCGTCGTGGTAGGCGAGATACACCGGGTCGGCGGTGGGCCAGCAGCGGACGAGCTCAGGCAACCTCGACCTTCACGATTCCGTCGACGACGCGCACCGGATAGGTCGCCACGGGCTCGAACGCCGGCAGAGACATCGGCCGGCCCGTGGCGAGGTCGAACGCGGAGCCGTGGCGCGGGCAGACGACGCGGCACGTGTCCTCTTCCCAGACGCCCTCACACAGTGGGCCGTCGTCGTGCGAGCAGCGGTCCTCGATCGCGTACAACGCGCCGCCGCAGTTGTAGACGCCGATGTACATCCCCGGCCCGGCGACGATCAGCTTCGTGGAGCCGGGCGGGAACTCGTCCGCCGGCGCGACGTCGAGCTCCGCCACGCTACGCGTCCAAGGTTGAGTGCGTGGTGAGAGCGCCGCGGAACACCGTGGGCGGCTTACGTAATCTCGAGGTCGCCGATGCCTTCGGGGAGCGGCGTTCCCTTGGCCCTGTGCAGGGCGATCTTCAGCGTCGTCAGCCCGAGCATCGCGCACTTGAGCCGGACCGGTGTGAGCGGGATGCCGATCTCCTCGAGCAGCTCGTCCTTGTCGAGGAGGGCGACCTCCGAGGCCGCGCGTCCCTGCACCATCTCGGTCAGCATCGACGTCGCCGCCTGCGAGATCGCGCAGCCACGGCCGGAGAACTTCACCTCGTCGATCGTCTCGCCGTCGTCGCCGAACGCGACGTAGATGGAGACCTCGTCGCCGCACAGCGGGTTCTGCCCCTCGGCCTCCGCGTCCGCCTCCTCCATGACGCCGTGACCCCGCGGGTTCTTGTAGTGGTCGAGAATGACCTCGCGGTACATCTGCTCGAACTCGTTCATCTAGGCGAACACCTTACGCACGGTGTGCAGCCCGTCGACGAGCTGATCGATCTCCTCGGGCACGGTGTAGAGGTAGAAGCTCGCGCGGTTCGTCGCGGCCACGCCGAGTTTGTGCATGAGCGGCTGGCAGCAATGGTGCCCCGCACGGATGGCGACGCCCTGGCGGTCGAGGATCTGCGCGACGTCGTGCGGATGGATGTCGCCGAGGTTGAACGAGACGACGCCGGCGCGGCGGTCGGCCGGGGGGCCGTACAGCGCGATGTCGGGCACTTCGGCGAGGCGCGTCAGCGCGTACGCCGCGAGCTCGTGCTCGTGCGCCTCGATCGCGTCGAGGCCCGCCGCCTGGAGGTAGTCGACGGCCGCGCCCATGCCCACTGCCTCCGCGATCGGCGCGGTCCCTGCCTCGAACTTGTGCGGCAGCTCGCCCCATGTCGTCTTCTCGTAGCGCACCGAGTTGATCATGTGGCCGCCGAGGAGGAACGGCTCCATCGCCTGCAGCAGTGCGCCGCGTCCCCACAGGACGCCGATGCCGCTCGGCCCGCACATCTTGTGCCCGGAGACGGCGAGGAAGTCGCAGTCGAGCGCCTGCACGTCCACGTGCATGTGCGGCGCCGCTTGCGCGGCGTCGCAGACGAAGATCGCGCCCTGCTCGTGCGCCCAGCGCGTGAGCGGGCCGACGTCGGCGATCGTGCCGAGCGAGTTGGAGACGAGGTTCGTCGCAACCACCTTCACGTTGTGGTTGCGGGCGATGTCGTCGAGACCGGAGAGGTCGACCTCGTAGTTCTCGTCGAGCGGGATCATGATGAACTCCGCTCCCTGTCGTCGCGCGATGTACTGCCAGGGCACGAAGTTCGAGTGATGCTCGAGCTCGGTGACCACGACTGCGTCGCCCGGCCCGAGGTTGTTGCCGCCCCACGAGTACGCGACGAGGTTGATCGCCTCGGTCGCGTTCCGTACGAACACGATCTCGCGCACGTCGGGCGCGTTCACGAACGAGCGGACTTTCTCGCGCGCGCCTTCGAGGCCCGCCGTCGCACGCTCGCCGAGCACGTGCACTGCACGGTGGACGTTCGCGTACGACGTCTCGTAGAACGTCGACATGGCGTCGAGCACTTGACGGGGCTTCTGGGAGCTGTTGGCCGAGTCGAGGTAGGCGAGCGGCTTGCCGTGGATCAGCTGCTCGAAGATTGGGAAGTCGGCGCGCAGGGCGCGCGCGTCGAGCTTCTTCCGGCCCGTGGTGACAGCCACGTTTTCCATGGTACGGGGCAACGAGCGCGCAACGCCGTTCTCAGCGAATCCTCAGATTGGCCGCGAAGACTTCGATCGTGGCAGGAGGCCGCATCGAGGCGGCACGGGCGCGCGCCCGGGGAGCGAAGCTCGCGCTCGGGGCGGTCGCGACGGTCGTGCTCGGCGTCGCGTTCGTCGGAGCCAAGGCGCACGCCGCCGGGCACACGAAGCACCGGGCGCGGCCGCTGGCCGCGCCGAGAGCGTTCGAGCGGGCCGTCCGGCGAAGCGTGCTCGCGGGCGGCCGGATCGCGCCGCCGGTCCAGCCGCCGCCGGTGGTGACGAGCACCTCATGACCGTGCGCCGCTTCCGCGCGATGGGTTGCGAGGTCGTGTTCGCCGGTGGCGACCCGCTCGACGCCGCCGGCGTCTTCGAGCGCTGGGAGGACGCATTCAGCCTGTTCCGGCCCGAGTCCGAGCTCTCGCGGGTGAACGCCTCGCCGGCTTCCGCGCTCTGCGTGTCTCCGTTCTTCGCCTCCACGCTGCGGGTGGCGCTGGACGCCGCCTCCGATACCGGCGGCCTGGTCGACCCGGCGCTCGGCGCCGGAGTCGTGCGGCTCTCGGGGTTGCTGCTCGGCCGTCACCCGGGCCTCAGGCTCGACCTGAACGGTGTCGTCAAAGCGCTCGCGGTCGACGAAGCGGTGTCCACCCTCGACGGCCCGGGCTTCGTCTCGGCGGGCGGCGACCTCGCCGTTCGCGGGCCCGTCGACGTCGGCCTCCCGGGTGGCGGCGCGGTCCGCGTGGTCGAGGGCGGGCTCGCGACGAGCGGCACGGCAACGCGTGGCCGTCATCTCGTCGACCCGAGGAGCGGGAAGCCGAGCGACTCCCCGTGGGAGCAGGTCACCGTGTCCGGCGCGACCTGCCTGGCGGCCGACGTCGCCGCGAAGGCCGCCTACGTGCTCGGCGACGGAGGTCCGGCGTGGCTCGACGAGCGCGGGATGCCGGGGCGGTTCGTCGGGGCCGACCGGAGCGTCGTGCTCAATGCGGCGTGGCAGGAGAGCCTCGTGTGCATCTGACCTCGAGCCCCGCCATCTGGTACGCCGCTCGCGCGTCCGGCGTTGCCGCCTATGTCGTCCTCAGCGTCGTCGTCGCGATCGGCATCACGCTCGGCGGCAAGGCGCAGACGCGCCGCTTGCCCCGGTTCGCGGTCGAGGACGTCCATCGTTTCGGCGGGCTGCTCGTCGGCTCGCTCATCGTCGTCCACGTCGGCGCGATCGCGGTCGACTCCTTCCTGCCGTTCTCGGTCGTGCAGCTCGTCGTCCCGTTCACGGCGCGATACCGCGCGCTCTGGACGGGGCTCGGCATCTCTGCGGCAGAGGTTCTGCTTGCGCTCGCGATCACGAACCACTACCGCAAGCGCATGCCGTACCGGCTGTGGCGCGTCGCGCACTACGCGAACTTCGCGGTGTGGACGCTCGCGTCTCTCCACGGCATCTTCGCCGGCACCGATCGGAGTGCCGCATGGCTCGCCGTCGTGTACGGACTGTCGATCGCCACCGTCCTCTCCCTCGTCGCCTGGCGTGTCGGAGGTGGCTCGCTGCGGCCCGCGCGGATCGCCACGGCCGGCGCGGTCGGAGTCGTGCTCATGCCCGTCCTCCTGCTCGGCCCGCTGCAGAAGCGCCCGCTGGCGTGGAACGCGGCGCGCGTCTCGGAGCGGCTGACCGGGCAGGTGATCCGCAACGGAACCGACCTCAAGCAGATCGTCTCCTTCGTCGGCGACGCCCAGTCGCCGCAGAAGCTGCTCGTGCGCGCCGACCTTCTCGTCTCCCCCCGGAAGCTCGATGCCACCTCGCTGCAGCTCGAATATCTGCCCAGCGGCGACGTATGCCGCGGCCGCGTGACCCAGGTCGGTCTGACGGGCTTCGCCGGCGTCTGCCACCTGCCCGACGGCTCGCGCCGCGTGGTTCAAGCGGGTTGGGTCGCCGCCGAGTCGGGCGTAGACGGCACGATCAGGCTGCATGCTTAGCGGGATCATCCTTGCGGTCGTCGCCGCGCTTGCGCTGACGCCCGCACAGAAGCTCGGGTTTCCTCCGCTGAAGCCGGGACCCGTCCCCGGCTACGTGATGATCGCCGACCGCAACAACAACAGGATCATCATGGTCTCGCCGGCGAAGAAGATCGTGTGGGAGATGGATGGGCTGCACGACCCGGATGACGCGTTCTTCACGCCTGGGTACAAGTCCATCTCGACGAACGAGGAGTACAACCAGCAGATCGGCGAGATCAGCATCAAGCGACGCCGTTTCGTCTGGACCTTCGGCCACGCCGGCGTCCGCGGGTCGGCGTTCGGCTACCTCTCGAACCCGGACGACGCGTACAAGCTGCCGAACGGGCTGTTCATGGTCGCCGACATCGAGAATTGCCGCGTCCTGTTCATCAACCGGGCGCACAAGGTGGTGCGCGAGATCGGACGCGCCGGCAACTGCGGCCATAACCCGCCCAGCGGGTTGTCGTCGCCGAACGGTGCGACGCCTCTTCCGGACGGTGGCGTCCTCGTCACCGAGATCGGCGGCTGGGTCGACCGCATCAGCGCCGCGGGACGGCTCGTCTACACCGTGCGCACGCCGACGTCGTACCCGTCGGACGCGCAACTGCTCCCGGACGGGAACATCCTCGTCGCCGGGTTCGACACGCCGGGACGCGTCGACGAGATCACGCCGAAAGGCCGAATCGTATGGACGTACGAGCCCACCGGAGAGTGGTCGCTCGACCGTCCGTCGCTCGCCGTGCGCTGGCCGAACGGGATGATCGCGATCACCGACGACTGGCACCACCGTGTCGTCGTGGTGAACCCGCGGACGAAGAAGGTCGTCTGGTCGTACGGCCACCTGAACAGTCCGAGCAGCGCGCCGGGGTATCTGAACAAGCCCGACGGCCTCGACCTGCTCCCGGCCGTTCCCGGTCAGGTGAAGGCCGCGCGTAAGACGCTCGTGCACGTGCGAAGGATCGGGTCGCTGCCGGAGGCGCTGGCGAAGGCCTCGGCGGTCGCGCTCCCGGGCGGAAAGCTCCTCGTGCTCGGCGGCGAGACAGGTGGCTCCTCCACCGACCAGGTGCTGCTGGGCTCACCGCAGCGGCTGCGCCCGGCGGGGCGCCTGCCGGTACCGACGCACGACGCGGCGGCAGCGCTGCTCGGCGCCGACGTCCTCCTCTTCGGCGGCGGCCAGGCGAGCTCCACCGACGCCATCGTGCGCGTGGACGCCGCGACGGGCCGCGCGCGGGCGGCGGGAACCCTCGACGAGCCGCTCTCCGATCTCGGTGCGGCCGTCGTCCGCGGGAAGGCGTATCTCGTCGGCGGCTACACCGGTGCCAGGTATGCGAGCGCGATCCTGCGGTACGACGGCGGCGCCCGGACGACGATGGCCGGCCGGCTGCCCGCCGGCACGCGCTACGCGGGTGTCGCCGCGCTGGGCGAGACGATCGTCGTCGCAGGCGGGCTGACGCCGGCCGGTGCGACCTCCGCCGTCTACACCGTCGACCCGCGCACGCATCGCGTGCGGCGCACTGCGACGCTGCCCGCACCGGAGGCGCATGCAGGCATGGCCGCCCTCGGGGGCGCGCTCTATCTCGTCGGCGGCCGCGAGATCCTGCGCATCGAGAACGGCTCGGTCACCACGGCGGCTCGGCTGCCGGTCTCCCTGGCCGATCCGGCAGTCGTCGCGCTCGGCGGCCGCATCGTCATCGTCGGGGGTGGCACCGACGGCGTGTACGCCTTCACGCCCCGCTAGTCTGGCCGGCGTGCGCAGGCTCCTCGTCCTTCTCGCGCCGCTCGCCCTCCTCGCCGCCGGCTGTGGCGGGGGCGGCGGTCACGGGGCGAAGCAGTCGCATTCCGTACTCGATGTCTCGAAGGCGTTCTACGACGCCGGCCTGCCCTTCACCGGCCTCGTCACCGGCAACCCGTACGTCACGGGCCAGGTGCCGTTCCTGCCGCTCGCTCTCAACAAGGGCGACCTCCGCTACGACGTGCAGGCGCAGCTGAGCGGCTCGAACGCGACCACCCACTCGGGCGAGGTCGTCTGGGTGTTCGATACCGACGCGCACGCGCAGCAGGCGCTGAAGGTCGTCCCGCTGCAGCATTGGGGACAGGGGCCGCAGCACATCACACGCAAGCAGCTCGGCAACGTCATCGTCGTCGCCTCGGGCTTCACCGGCGCGTCGAAGGCGAAGCTCGACCAGGCGCTGTCCGAGCTCGGCTAGCCGGAGCCTCTCGAGAAGGCGGCCGACTCCCAGAGCAGGCCGTGCCGCACACGGGTCTCGGGGGTGAGCCCATGCCCCTCGGCGGCCGCCTCGATGCGGCGCACCGGGTGCACGAACGCGCGGAAGGTCGAACCGCGCAGCCGCATGACGGCATTGCCGATCGAGAAGGCGGCGCGCACGGCGGCGCGCTCCTGCGGATACGTGAGCACCAGCCGGCGGCGGGCGTGCTCGGCAGCCGTTCCGACCAGCGCGTCGGCGTCGGGATAGCAGCAGACGACTCGGTGCATGACGACGACGTCGTGCGGCTCGATCGCATCCGCTTCGGCGACGAAGTCGCCGAGCCGGCGGTCGACGCGCCCGCTCAGGCCGCGTTCGGCGAGCAGCGCGCGCGCCGTGTCCTCGTACGTCGACGCCAGCTCGACGTTCGTCGCGCGGCCGGCTCCGGCCTCGAGCAGCGCGATCTCGATCGCGCCGATGCCGCCGCCGACCTCGAGCACGCTCTCGCCGCCGACGTCGCCGGCGAGCTCGGCCAGCGCCTTCGCCGAGCCGCGCAGGCCTCGCTTGCGGAACCGGCGCGCCTCGCGCTCCGCCGGCTTGCGGCCGAACATCTTCTCGTAGTCGCGCGCGCAGCAATTGCATGCCACGCGCGCGACTGTACTACGTGACGTGCACGATCTCGCAGCCGCGCAGCGTGTCGCTGCGATCGGCCCACACGGTGTCCCGGCCGGGGCCGCAGTCGACCGTGTCGCGGTGCCCGTTGCGCGCGTGGATCGCGTCGTTCCCTCTGCCCGCGAGGATGACGTCGCCGCCGGCAGCCGTTCCCTCGATGACGTCGGAGCCGGAGGTGCCGGCGATCTCGCACGAGCCCGTCGGCGCGGTCACGCGCCCGGCGGCGTCGAGGAGGAGCGTGAAGTGCCCGCGGCAGCCTGGATGGGGGCCCGAGAACGCGATCGAGCCGTTCTCCGGCGAGACCGATGCGCCGGCCGTCATCGCCGCATGCAGATGCGAGGTGTAGCCGCGGAGCGTCGTCTCGGAGAGCTCGCCGTTGCTCGTGTACACGAGCGCGACGCCGTCGGGCGTCCAGGCCGGGTCGCTCGAGGCCGTGCCGAGCGAGACGAGAGCGCGCGGAGCCGAGGAGCCGTCGGCGGCGGCGATCCAGACGCGCTTCGCAGCGACGTAGGCGACCTGCTCGCCGTTCGGAGACCACTGGGGAGCCTGCGGATTGGTCGCCGAGGCGATCTTCCGGACGGAGCCCGGGGCGGACGCGACGTAGATCCCGTCGTCGCGCTGGAACGCGATCGCGCCGCCGTCCGGCGACCAGGCGGGCCTGCCGTACGCGTCGCGCGCCCACAGCGTGCCGCCGACCCACAGGTCGGTGTTGCGCGCGCCGACCGTCGTCAGGTACGCGATGTCGTTCGAGTGCGGCCGCCACGCGGGCGCGTACGCGTTCCCGGCCGACGTCACGGCCTCGCGGCTCGTCCCGTCCGCGTCCGCCGTGTAGATATGCCCGCCGAGCGAGAACGCGAGCTTGCCGTCCGACGACCAGCTCGGACCGAGTTGGCCCTGGTTCGCCGCGATCCGATAGGTGCGGGCCGCCGTCGAGCCCGGGAGCTCGACCACGTACAGCGTCGTCGTCCGCTGCTCGACGCGCGTGAACGCGACGTCCTGTCCGTTCGGCGACCACACCGGCCACCAGTCCTGGGACGCGATGATCGGCAGTCGCCCCGCGGACGCCGGCGCGGCGAACGCGAGGAGGAGGCCGAGGACGAGCAGGCGCTTCACGCGGCCAGCGTACGAGCCATCCGTTAGGGGTTCGTCAGCGCACTGTTACCTTTGCCGACGTGAGCAGCGAGTACATCTTCACGATGTATCGGGCCGACAAGTTCTACGGCCCCGACCGCCAGGTGCTGGCAAACATCTCGCTGTCGTTCCTGCCCGGCGCCAAGATCGGCGTCCTCGGGCCGAACGGCTCCGGCAAGTCGACGCTGCTCCGGATCATGGCGCTGAAGGAAGAGCCGTCCTCGGGCGTCGCCGAGCTCGCGCCGGGCGCATCGGTCGGTCTCCTCGAGCAGGAGCCTGAGCTCGATCCCGCGAAGGACGTGCGCGGCAACGTCGAGGACGGCGTTCGCGAGCTGCGCGACCTCCTCGACCGCTTCAACGCCGTCTCGGCGAAGTTCGCCGAGCCCGACGCCGACTTCGACGCGCTCCTCGCCGAGCAGGCGACCGTCCAGGACAAGATCGACCGCGCCGACGCGTGGCAGCTGGAGCAGCATCTCGACCACGCGATGGACGCGCTGCGCCTGCCGGACGGCGACCGCGACGTGACCACGCTCTCGGGCGGCGAGCGTCGCCGTGTCGCGCTCTGCCGGCTCCTGCTGTCGGCCCCCGACCTGTTGCTGCTCGACGAGCCGACGAACCATCTCGACGCCGAGTCGGTCGCGTGGCTCGAGCGCTTCCTCGCCGATTACAAGGGCACGGTCGTGGCGGTGACGCACGACCGGTACTTCCTCGACAACGTCGCCGGCTGGATCCTCGAGCTCGATCGCGGGCGCGGCATCCCGTTCCAGGGCAACTACTCCTCCTGGCTCCAGCAGAAGCAGGAGCGCCTCGCGATCGAGGAGAAGACCGAGTCGGCGCGGCGCCGCACGCTCGCGCGCGAGCTCGAGTGGGTGCGCATGAGCCCGCGTGCGCGGCACGACAAGTCGAAGGCCCGCCTCGCGGCGTACGAGCGCCTGTACGCGGAGGAGCAGAGCGTCAAGCTCGACAAGGTCGAGATCCACATCCCTCCGGGCCCGCGTCTCGGAGACGTCGTCATCGAGGCCGAGGGCGTGCAGAAGGGGTTCGGCGACCGGCTGCTCGTCGAGGACCTCACGTTCTCGCTTCCGCCCGCCGGGATCGTCGGCGTCATCGGGCCGAACGGCGCGGGCAAGACGACCCTGTTCCGGATGATCGCCGGCGAGGAATCCCCGGACGGAGGCGTGCTGCGCGTCGGCGACACGGTTCAGCTCGCGTACGTCGACCAGGCGCGCGCCGACCTCGACCCGGGGACGACGGTCTGGAAGGAGATCAGCGGCGGCCTCGACACGATCGAGCTGGGGAAGCGCGAGGTGAATTCCCGCCAGTACGTCTCGTGGTTCAACTTCAGGGGCGGCGACCAGCAGAAGCGCGTCGGCGACCTCTCGGGCGGCGAGCGCAACCGAGTCCACCTCGCGAAGCTCCTGCGCAGCGGGGGCAACGTGCTCCTGCTCGACGAGCCGACGAACGACCTCGACGTCGACACGCTGCGCGCGCTCGAGGAGGCGCTCCTCGACTTCGCCGGCTGCGCGGTGGTGATCACCCACGACCGCTGGTTCCTCGACCGCGTCGCGACGCACATCCTCGCGTTCGAGGGCGACAGCGAGACGACGTGGTTCGAGGGCACCTGGGGCGAGTACGCCGACTGGGTGCGCGAGACCCGCGGCGCCGAGGCGCTCGAGCCGCACCGCATCAAGTACAAGCCGCTCGTCCGGTCGTGAGCCACGTCTTCGCCTTCGTCGGCATCGCGCTCGTCGTCATCTGCACGCCGGGGCCGGATACGGCGCTCATCGTCCGCAACACGCTTTTCGGCGGCCGCACGAACGGCGTCCGCACGGCCGCCGGCGTGGTCACGGGTCTCGTCACGTGGACCGTCGCAGCAAGCGCCGGCGTGGCCGCGCTCATCGCCGCGTCGCATGTCCTCTTCACGACGCTGCGCATCGCCGGCGCCGCATATCTCGTCTGGCTCGGAGTGCAGACGCTGCGCGGGCAACACGCTGCGACCGTCGAGCACCACCACGGCGGCGGCTACCGGCAGGGACTGCTCAGCAACCTCGGCAACCCGAAGGTGGCGATCTTCTTCACGAGCCTGCTCCCGCAGTTCGGCGCCGACTTCGGCGGCATGCTCGCCTTCGGGCTCCTGTTCTGCACGCTCGGAGCCACCTGGCTCACCGGCTACGCCCTCGCGGTCGCGCGGGCGCGGCGCGCCATGCTGCGGCCGCGCGTCCAGCGCGTGCTGGACACGATCACCGGGCTCACGCTGGTTGCGTTTGGCGCTCGGCTCGCTGCCGAGCAGCGCTGACGACCCGCGGCAGCGTCACGGTGAAGGTCGAGCCGGCGCCGCGGCGTGAGCGGACCGAGAGCAGACCGCCCATCTGCTCGACGATCTCGCGTGAGATGTAGAGCCCGAGCCCGGAGCCGCCGACGCCGCGGGTCATCTCCGCGTCGAGGCGGTAGAACTTCTCGAAGATGCGGGCCTGCTCGGACGGAGGGATGCCGAGGCCCTCGTCCTGGACGTCGATGCGGAGTCGGTCGGGCGTGTCCGCGATGCGGACTTCGATGCGCCCGCCCTCGGGCGAGTACTTGATCGCGTTCTCGACGAGGTTGACGAGCACCTGCTTGAGCTTCGGCGGGTCGCACTTGAGCGGCGGCGTCGACGGCGGCGCGACGAGCCCGAGCTGGATCGATTCGGGCTTGCGCGCCTCTGCGGCTTCGATCACGGAGGTGCAGAGCTCGGTGATGTCGCAGTCCCGCTCCTCCATCCGCAGGCGCCCGCGGTCGATCTGGGCGGTGACGAGGAGCTGGTCGACGATCTGCGCAAGATGCTCCGACTCCTGCTCGATCATGCGCAGCAGGCGCGCCCGCTGGCTCTCGTCGAGGGCGTCTTCGCGGGAGATCAGGGTCCGGACGCTCCCGTAGACGGCGGTGAGCGGCGTGCGCAGCTCGTGCGATGCGGTGGTGACGAAGTCGGCGCGCGCGCGCTCGAGTGTGTGCTCCGCGGTGGCATCGCGCAGCGTGATAACGCGGCCGCCGTCGAAGCGGCTGAGGGAGATCGCGAGCCAGCGTTCCTCCCCGCCGATCCGCACCGGGGTGAGCTCGCCTCCGGACCGCTCGATGAGGATCCCGAACTCCGGGAAGACGCTGCCGGCCGGGCGTCCGAGCGCCGAGTCCGCCGAGATCGCGAAGAGCTCCTCGGCGGCCGTGTTCCAGGACAGGATGCGCGACCCGTCGTCGAGCATGACCACCGCGTCGGAGACGTGCGCGAGCGCGCGGGACGCGTTCGCGCCGTGCTCCGCCCGGATGCGCGCCTGTTCCTCGGCGGAGTAGAGGCGGCGGAGGCGTTCCGGCACGCGCCGGATGAGGAAGATGGCGATGGCGAGCGCGAACAGCCCGCTCGCGCCCAGCAGGCTGACCGCCCGCGTGAACGTTCGCCGCTCGTCGCTGCGCGTCTGGTCGACGAAGGTGGTGATCGACGCCGTCAGCGCCCGCGAGTCGCGCCGGAACCGGCCGAAGAGGAGTTGTCCGCCGAGCACGTCCGTGCGCGCGCGCTCCCGACCGAGCCGACCGTCGGCGACGAACGTGATCTGACGGTCGAAGTATCCGTTGAGCGCCTGGATCTCGTAGCGAATCGGCTTGAGCTGCGCGTGCAGGTCTGGCCGTGACGACGTGAGCTCGGAGATCCGCGCCAGGTCGGTGAGGACGTTCCTCCGTCCGATGAAGTACGGCTGCAACGTGCGCCGGTCGGACGTGAGCATGTAGCCGCGCACGCCGGTCTCCTCGTTGACCATCTGCAGCACGAGGTCTTGCGAGTGTGTCTTCAGCGGGAAGAGCACGTGGATGTAGCGGTCCTCCGCCGACCGATAGAGCGCGTACGCGCTGTAGACGCCGGTCGCGAGCAGCGCGCCCAAGAGGAGGATGAGGACGACGAGCGCGATCTGGACGCGGCGCTTTGCGGCGACCGCGCGCTCGAGCTCTCTTCCGATGCGCCAGCGCACGCCCTCAGCCTCCGATCCCGCAGCCCGTGACGATGGACAGGTTGGTGAGCGGCCGGAGCTCGGCACCGTTCGGGAGGGCGCCGCGCGTCGTGCGGACGCTGTTCCAGAATCCGACGCCGGAGACGTCGACGCTCGCGCCGAGCAGTTGCCACTGCGCGGTCGGACGCGGGCAGTGGTCGGTGAGCTCGTGCCGCGCGGCGATCATGCCGGTTCGGTCGCGCGCCCTCGGTCCGAGGCAATGCGGATTCGGCAGATACGCATCCATGTACATGCCGCTCGGAATGTCGTAGAGGACGAGCACGATCTCGCCGTTCGACGCGATGCGGTAGCGGTCGATCACGACGTGCAGCCGCCATGTGTTGACCTGGAAGTGCGTCGTCCGCGCGATCCCGATCACCTGCGGGGAGCGCATGTGCGCGATGTCGGGCACCGTCGTCTCGATCCGGTCGAAGCGCACCCGGTCGCGCCGCGGGTCGCTGAGGTTCATCAGGCGCCACTGCTGGCCGCCGCACCAGGTGCCCGGCGAGACGTGAGCGGCGACGGCGCGAGACGCGAGCAGGCCGGAGCACACGGCGAGTGCCGCGAGCGAGATCATGAGCACGAGCCGTTCTGGGCGACGCATAACGTGCGCCGCGGACGCTACCACCGCGACGTGCGCCGCTTGTAAGCCGCGCCTAGCCCTGCGGGATGCGGGCCTCGAGCGCGGCCGTGACGGCCTCGCGCACGGGCTCGAGCTCGATGCGGTCGAGCACGTCCTGGAAGAAGCCGCGGACGATGAGGCGTTCGGCCTCGCTCCGCGGCAGGCCGCGGGCCATGAGGTAGAAGAGCTGCTCGCGGTCGACCCGGCCGACGGTCGCCCCGTGCGTGCAGCGGACGTCGTTGGCGAGGATCTCGAGGCCGGGGATCGGCACCGCGTGCGTCGTCGGGCTGAGCATGAGGTTCCGGCACTCCTGATACGCGTTCGTCTTCTGTGCGTCCTTCTCGACGCGGATCATCCCGCGCCAGACGGCGGTCGCGTGGTCGCGGAGCGCGCCCTTGAAGGCGAAGTCGGACGTGCAGTCCGGCGCGATGTGCTCCTGGAAGGTGTCGTAGTCGAGATGCTGCTCGCCGTCGGCGAAGTAGGCGCCGGTCACGCGCGAGGTCGCACCGCGGCCGTTGAGGTCGTTCTGGATCCGCGTCTTGCCCTTCTTCGACCCGAAGCCGCCGGCGACCCAGTCGAGCTCGGCGTCGCGCTCGACGCGTGCGTGGTGCGAGGCGAAGTGCCATGTCTCGGTGGAGAGATTCTGGAGTGAGACGTACTCGAGCCTCGCGCCCGGCTCCACGAACAGCTCGGTGACCGCGTTCGAGTACGCGCTCGTGTCCACCGCAGGAGATGCGTATTCCTCGATGAGCGATCCGCGTGCGCCCTCCTCGGCGACCACGACGAGACGCCAGAACGTCTGGCCCGTGACGGCGATGCGGACGTACAGCGGTTTCTCGAGCACGACGCCCTTGGGGATGACGACGAGCAGGCCGTGCTTCCACATGGCCGCGTTGTGCGCGGCGAACTTCTCGCTCCAGCCGACGAGCGTGGACAGGCGCTCGTGGTCGTCCGGGAGCGGCGCGAACGTGACGCCCTCGGGCACCTTGGCGATCTCGATCCCGTCGGCGGTGACGGTGGCGTAGCCGGCGACGTCGAGGTCGAGGAGCGTACTGGTGTCGGACACCGTTCCGGTGTCTGACACCGCAAAGGTCGCCGGGTCGAAGCCCGCGAGGTCGGTGAAGCGCCAGTGCTCCTCGCTCGTGTCCGGAAGCGGGAGCGCGTCGTAGGCGGCGAGCGCGTCGGCTCTAGTGCTCATAGGGCTTGTACCGGTGGTGGAGAAGGATGCGGTTGCCGGCGGGGTCGTCGACGCCCGCGCCGTTGCAGACGCCCGAGTCCCACATGTCGTCGACCCCGACTCCGGCCGCCTCGAGCGTCGCCTTCGCCTCGGCGACGTCGGGGACCCCGAGCGCGAGCGTGCTCGGAGGAAGAGCGGCGAACTCGTACTCGTGCGTGTGCGGCGTCATCACAGCGAGGGTGACGTTCGACGCCTCGAACTCGACCCAGTCGTCACGGTCGAGGTGCGTGTTCTGCGGCAGGCCGAGAACCTCGCCGTAGAAGTGCTTCGCCTTCTCGATGTCGTCCACCGGAACGCGAATGTAGTCGACGCGCGTGACCTCGATCACGGCGCGTACCTCCGGTGGAGCATGAACTGATTGCCGTCCGGGTCCTTGAAGAACGCCATGTGGCACACGCTCGTGTCGAGGATGTCGCCCTCGAACACGACGCCCTTCGCCTCGAGCTCCTTGCGCGTCTCCGCGACGTCCGGCACGCGGAGCGCGACGTGCGCGCTGTGCGGGGCCGTCCACTCGCCGCCGACGTCCTCCATGCGAATGAGGTAGACGCTCACGTTCTCGCCCAGCTGGTACTCGGGAAAGCCGCGCGTCGAGATCTTCGGCAGGCCGAGCGTGTCTCCGTAGAACCGCTCCGCCCGCTCCACATCCGTCACCGGCACCGAGATGAAATCGGTGCGTTCTACGATCAACCGACCGAGCCCTCCATCTGGAGCTGGATCAGCCGGTTCATCTCGACGGCGTACTCGAGCGGCAACTCCTTCGTGATCGGCTCGACGAAGCCGCTCACGATCATCGCCGACGCCTCCGTCTCCGAGAGGCCGCGCGACATGAGGTAGAAGAGCTGCTCGTCGCCGATCTTCGAAACGGTCGCCTCGTGGCCGATGTCGACCTCGTTCTCCTCGATCTTGATGTACGGGTACGTGTCGGAGCGCGACTCCTCGTCGAGGATCAGCGCATCGCACACGACCTTCGACTTCGACCCGGTGGCGCCCTTGGCCACCTCGAGCAGCCCGCGGTAGCCGGCGCGGCCGCCGTTCTTGGAGATCGACTTGGAGGTGATCACCGACGACGTGTGCGGCGCGACGTGGACGGCCTTGCCGCCCGCGTCCTGGTGCTGGCCCTTCCCGGCGAACGCGATCGACAGCACTTCACCGTGGGCGCGCTCGCCCATGAGCCAGATGGCCGGGTACTTCATCGTCAGCTTCGAGCCCAGGTTGCCGTCCACCCACTCCATGGTCGCGTCCTTGTACGCGACGGCGCGCTTCGTGACGAGGTTGTAGACGTTGTTCGACCAGTTCTGGATCGTCGTGTACCGGCAGCGGCCGCCGTCCTTCACGATGATCTCGACGACCGCGCTGTGCAGCGAGTCGGTCGAGTAGATCGGCGCGGTGCAGCCCTCGACGTAGTGCACGTACGCGCCCTCGTCGACGATGATCAGCGTCCGCTCGAACTGACCCATGTTCTCCGCGTTGATGCGGAAGTACGCCTGCAGCGGCATCTCGATGTGCACGCCCGGCGGGACGTAGATGAACGATCCGCCCGACCACACGGCCGAGTTGAGCGCGGCGAACTTGTTGTCGTTCTGCGGGATGATCGTCCCGAAGTACTGCTTGACGACGTCTTCGTGCTCGCGCAGGCCCGAGTCCATGTCGAGGAAGAGGACGCCCTGCTTCTCCAGGTTCTCCTGGAGCTTGTGGTAGACGACCTCGGACTCGTACTGCGCGCCGACGCCGGCGAGGTACTTCTTCTCCGCCTCGGGGATGCCGAGCTTGTCCCACGTGTCCTTGATGTCGGCGGGCAGGTCCTCCCAGGAATTGGCCTGCTTCTCGGTCGGCTTGATGTAGTAGAAGATGTTCTCGAAGTCGATGTCGTTCAGGTTGCCGCCCCACTGCGG
>DATAMX010000188.1:0-29042 GCA_036260475.1 Gaiellaceae bacterium
TTCGGCGGCCCGACTCTGCTACGACCCCTCTGGTACTTCGGTGCTACGAGAGCGCGTTGCAGGCGCTGGCGCCGCCGGTGGCGGAGGTGCCGTTGACCTTGGTGACGGTCGCGACTGCGGCGGCCGGGGTGCTCTGGGTGATCTTGGTGGAGTCGCCGCCGACGTAGTAGGCGCCGTGACCGATGGCTTCGTCGTCGGAGAGGCAGTAGGCAGCACCGGAGCCGAGGACCTTGACCCCGACGTTGGGGGAGACGCCGGGGGCTTCTTTTGCCAGGTTGGCGTTGGTGAGGCCGGCGTAGCTGCTGTTGCCGCCGGTGGTGTCCTGGTACCAGGCCTCTGCGGCCGGGATGGCGGAGCGGACGTTCGACTGGGCGGCGGCGTCCTGGGCGTTGCCGCGGAAGCTGAGGTAGGACGGCACCGCGATGGCGACGAGGATGCCGAGGATGACGATGACGACCAGCAGCTCGATGAGGGTGAAACCGCTCTCCTCACGGGCCAGGCGCGTCTTGAACGTGCTGAGCATTTCGAGAACTCCTTTGCAGCGGGGTCGATGGCGGATGGCCCGCTCTGTATCGGCTCGCGCACTCGAGGCGTCCTAGCCCCGATCGGGGGATCGGCCTCACCCACCGTGGGTGAATGCACCACTGCTCAAGCCGTCCGCGTGCCGTGCCGATAGCCCCGGCGAGAGGAATGCCGCAACTCACCTCCATCGACGATCTGCTCGAGCAGATGGTGGGGCTGAACGCGTCGGACTTGCATGTCACGACGGACAGCCCTCCTGTCTACCGCGTACGCGGGGAGATCGTGCGCGCCCAGGGCTTCGACGCGCTGACGCCCGACGACACGCGCTCGCTTCTGTACCGGATCCTCTCGAGCGAGCAGCAGAAGGTGTTCGAGCTGAAGCGCCAGCTCGACTTCGCCTATGCGCTTCCCGGCGTCGCGCGCTTCCGCGTCAACGTCTACTTCCAGCGCGAGGCCGTCGGCGCGGCCTTCCGTCTCATCCCGCAGGAGATCAAGGCGCTCGAGGAGCTCGGCCTCCCGACCGTCCTGCACACCTTCGCGGAGAAGGCGCGCGGCATCGTCCTCGTCACCGGCCCGACCGGCTCCGGTAAGTCGACGACGCTCGCCGCCATCCTCGACGAGATCAACCGCAACCGGTCGGAGCACATCCTCACGATCGAGGACCCGATCGAGTTCGTGCACCGCCACAAGCGCTGCATCGTCAACCAGCGGGAGATCGGGCCGGACGCGCTGACCTTCGGCGACGCGCTCAAGGCTGCGCTGCGCCAGGACCCCGACATCATCCTCGTCGGCGAGATGCGCGACATGGAGACGATCTCCACCGCGCTCACCGCGGCCGAGACCGGCCATCTCGTGTTCGCGACGCTGCACACTCAGAGCGCTCCTTCGACGATCGACCGCATCATCGACGTCTTCCCGGCCGAGCAGCAGGAGCAGGTGCGCATCATGATCGCGAACTCGCTGCAGGGTGTCGTGACACAGACGCTGTTGCCGACCGCCGACGGACGAGGCCGCGTCGCCGCGCTCGAGATCCTGCTTCCCGACGACGCCGTCCGGAACCTCATCCGCCAGGCGAAGATCGAGCAGGTCTACTCGATCATGCAGACCAACACCGCGCGCGGGATGCAGACGATGGAGCAGGCTCTCGCCGATCTCACGCTGCGCCGGGTGGTGAACGCCGAGGACGCATTCGCGCACACGAACCGGCGCGACATCCTCGGAGGCATCCTCGAGCGCTCCGGCATGGACGTCCGCGGCGTCATGGCCGCCCTCGAGCTCAGCGCGCCGCCCCCGCCGCCGCAGTCGGCATCCGGCCTGCGCGTCGCCGGAGGTGGAGCATGAGCGAATCGATCTGGAAGAAGGATCTGAGCTTCCGGAGGAAGAAGGTCGAGGACCTCCCCGAGACGGTGGAGTCGTTGCGGGTGAAGGAGCTCGCGTTCCAGCACAAGCTCGCGGAGGCGGCCAAGGCCGCCTCGCTCCCCGCCGTCGAGGCGCCGAAGCTCGCGGTCGCTCCTCCGAATGCGCAGGAGGCGAAGCCGGAGAAGAAGCAGTCGATCTGGAAGCGGGAGATCGGCGGCGGCCGCAAGAAGGCCGAGGCGAAGCCCGCCGCGCCGGAGGCGTCCGCGCCTCTGCCGCCTGCGCCGTTCGTCGAGGCGCCGGCGCCGTCGGTGGAGATCGCCCCCGCAGCTGCTCCCGTCGCAGTCGCGCCTTCGGCGCCGGCGCCGTCGGTGGAGATCGCCCCCGCACCTGCTCCCGTCGCAGTCGCGCCTTCGGCGCCGGCGCCCGAGGTGGCGGTGGAAGGCCTGCTCGCGTCGTCCCCGTTCGCGGCGAACGAGTCGATCTGGAAGAAGGAGATCAGCTTCCGCCGCAAGGCGGCCGACCCGCAGGAGCCGGCAGCCGCCGAAGGGTCGAGCGGCGACCCGTCCGTGCCGCCCGACTCGATCTGGAAGAAGGAGATCACCTTCCGCCGCAAGGGCGACCAGGGCGAGGAGCGGTCGAAGAGCGATTCGATCTGGCACAGGGACATCTCGCTGCGCCGTAGCCAGGCGCGGAGCGCGCAGATTCGCGCCCTCGCCGAAGAGGCGCTTCGCCAGGTCGAGGCCTCTGCCCCGCCCGAGCCGTGGCTCGCCGAGCCGGAGCTGCCGCCCGAGCCGGCGCCGGAGCCGGAGGCGGTCGAGCCCGCGAAGGCGGCCGAGCCGAAGGAGCCGAAGCCATCGGTCTGGAAGCGCGACCTCGGCAAGCCGAAGGCGTCGAAGCAGAAGGAGCCGAAGGCCGAGAAGCCCAAAAAGGAGAAGGCGCCGAAGGCCGAGCGCACGCCGAGGCCGAAGACGAGGCTGCGCGACGTGAAGATCTCGCTTCCGAGGCCGGCCCCCAAGGCGCATTCCAGCGGCGGCCACGCGGTCAAGCGGCTCGTCGGCCTGAAGATCGGCGCGTCGCAGCTCGCCGCTGCCCGGGTCAGCAACAACGGCGCGGCCGAGCTCGTGCAGGTCGCGCGCCAGCCGCTCGAGCAGGGCGTCGTCGTCGGCGGCGAGGTGCGCGACCCGGAGGCACTCGCGCTCGCGCTCAAGCAGTTCTTCGCCAAGAACAAGCTCCCGCGCAAGAACGTGCGGCTCGGCATCGCGAGCAACCGCATCGGCGTCCGCGTCTTCGACCTCGTCGGCATCGACGACGAGAAGCAGCTCGAGAATGCGATCCGCTTCCGTGCACAGGAGGCACTTCCGATTCCTCTCGACGAGGCGGTGCTCGACTATCACCTCCTCGGCGAGAGCCGGGACGCGGACGGGACCGCGATGCAGCGCGTCCTGCTCGTCGTCGCGTACCGCGAGCTCGTCGAGCGCTACGTCTCCGCGTGCAAGAAGGCCGGCATCACACTCGCCGGCGTCGACCTCGAGGCGTTCGCGTTGCTCCGCGCGCTCGGCGCGCCGCGTTCGGAGGAAACCGAGGCCGACTCGGCGCTCGTCGCCGTCTCGATCGGCCACGATCGCTCGACGTTCGCGGTCTCCGACGGCCGCATCTGCGAGTTCACGCGCGTGATCGAATGGGGCGGGTCGACGCTCAGCGTCGCGATCGCTCGCGCGCTCGACCTTGCGCCGTCCGAGGTGGAGCAGCTCAAGCGCCTCGTCTCACTCGAGTCGCCGGCCGTTCCGGAAGGAATCGCACCGGATCAGTACGCCGGAGCGGTCGAGGCCGTTCGCCGCCAGGTGCAGGCCTTCGCGCGCGAGCTCGTCTCCTCGCTCCAGTTCTACCAGCATCAGCCGGGCTCGCTCGGCATCGGCGAGATCGTCATCACCGGAGGAACCGCAGCCCTCGCCGGCCTCGCCGCGGAGCTGCAAAGCCTCATCGGCGTTCACGTGCGCGTCGGCGATCCGCTCGCCCGGATGAAAGTGCAGAAGAAGCTCGCGCTCGACGAGGACGTCGGCTCGTTCGCCATCGCCATCGGCCTGGGGATCGAGGACTGAGCCATGCGTGCCGTCAACCTTCTCCCCAGCGAATCGAAAGCCGCCTCGCGGCGCGCTCCGCAGCCCGCGGTCCTGGCCGCGGCGATCAGCGGCGTCGTCGCGGTGGCCGTCATCGGCGGCGGCAACCTCGTTCAGACCGCGCGCGTCTCGAGCGCTCAGAAGACGCTGAACGCCGCCAAGATCCAGCTGGCCGCGACGCCGCTGCCGCCGAAGCTGCCGCAGGTGACGCCTCCTCCGCCCGTCGTCGCGCAGGAGATGCAGCCGCGGCTCGCCGCGGTGTCGAACGCGCTCTCGACACGCATCGCGTGGGACCGGATCCTCCGCGAGTTCTCGCTCGTCCTGCCGAGCCACATCCAGCTGAGCACGCTCGGGCTCACGCAGCCCGGAGCCGGCACCGCCTCCACGAGCGGCCTCCAGCTCACGGGCATCACGTACTCGTACGCCGACGTGGCGCGCCTGCTCTCCCGGATGGCGCTCGTTCCCGACCTGACCGCGGTCACGCTCGCGACGTCGAGCGTCGCGAACGGCGTCGTCTCGTTCACGATCAACGCGGGCGTGAAGGGCGCGCCTGCCCCCGCACCGGTCGTGCCGCAGCCCGGCGCCACGACCACGACCTCGGGAGCGCCGTCGTGAAGAAGAACGTGAGCCTCCAGAAGAAGCACGCGCTCGTCATCGTGGTCGCCGTCTCCGGTGTCCTCGTGCTCGCGCTCGGATGGCTCGTGCTGCTCGGCCCGAAGCAGAAGCAGATCGGCGTCCTGAATCAGCAGACCGCCGCAGTGCGCCAGCAGATCGCCGACGACCTCTCCCGCGCGGCGACCGCTCGCAGCGCCACCGGCGCGCCCACGATCAAGACGGCCGACATCTACAAGCTCGAGACTGCGATGCCGTCGATCACCGACATGCCCGACCTTCTGCTCGAGCTCGACCAGACGGCGCAGGCCTCCGGCGTGAAGCTGCAGTCCATCCAACCGAGCGCGCCGGCCGTAGGCGCCGACGGCTATTCGACGGTGCACATCACGCTCAGCGCGGACGGCAACTTCTACACCCTCACCGACCTGCTCTACCGGCTGCGCACCCTCGTCTACGTTCGCAGCGGGTCGCTCGAGGCGAACGGTCGCATCTTCTCCATCGACACGGTCAACCTCAGCCCGACCGGCGGGACCCAGATGCTGGCGACCATCACGCTCGACACCTACGTGTACGGGGCTCCCCTGACCCCGAGCGACACGCCGTTGACGGCGACGTCGACGACCCCGGCGGCGACCGGGACGACCACGACAACGTCGGCCTCGTCCGGGCCGACGGCCGCGGGAGCGACACACTGATGGCGCGCAAGGCGAAGAACGTCGCCCTCGACCGGGCGCAGGAGAAGGCGAAGAAGCAGAAGAAGCTCGCCATCATCCTCTGTAGCGTGCTTGCACTCGTCCTCGTGTACGAGGTGCCGAAGACGATGAAGCTCATGAGCTCGGGGGCGAAGGCGCCCGTGGTCGAGGCCTCCGCGTCGACGCCGGCCGCGCCGAACCCGACGGTGACGTCTTCGACTCCGGTAGCGGGCCCGTCCGGGTCGCTGCCGCCCACCGCTGCGGCGTCGTCGACGCCCGCGCAGTCGATCGTCGCCTCCGTGCAGGTGCAGCCGGATCCGGGGCAGCTGACGGAGTTCGCCCACTTCGCGAGCAAGGACCCGTTCCTCCAGTCGGTCCAGAAGTCGGGCGCCGCTGCCGGTCCCGGCTCTCCGTCGTCGAAGTCCGTAACGCCGCCGAAGACGAAGGTGGCCGCGCCGAAGACTCCGCCGGCGCCGCCGCCGACGACCGCTGTCATCTCGATCAACGGCGAGCTCGTGAGCGTCACCGTCGACTCGGACTTCCCCACCGCGGGCACGGTCTTCAGCCAGGCCGGTGCGCCGCTCTTCCACCTCGTGTCGCTGACGCAGAAGAGCGCGAAGGTCGCGATCGCCGGCGGCTCCTACGCCGACGGCGCGCCCGCGATCACCCTCACGGTGGGCAAGCCGGTCACCCTCCAGAACACCGCCGACGGCACGCGCTACACGCTGCTCCTGGAACCGCAGGGCACGGTGGTCCCGGCGTCGACGACGCCGACCGGCACGACGCCGGCGGCCACGTCCGTCGTGCCCTCCTCAGGCGGCTGACGCGAATGAGCCGGCGCGAACGGCCAGATCGGCCAGGCGCGTACGGCCCGCCTCGATGACGGCGTCGCACTCGCGCAGCTCGTGGGACGGCGCGCCCCGCTCGGCCAGCAACTGCCGGATGAGGACGAGGCCGCGGACGTGGCGGATCTCCTCGTCCACGTGGCGCTGGGGATCGCCGAGCTTCCTGTGCACGGCGGCGACATTCGCGGTGCCCGGCCGAGATCCTTCTCAAGCCGCCGCTGACGGCTGCCGATAGCCCTTTCGTGGCCTCGTACTCCTATTCGGCCATCAACGCGCAGGGCGCGGAGCTCACCGGAGAGATCGTCGCTCCGGATCTCGCGGGCGCGCGCGAGCAGCTGCGCCTGAAGGGGCTGCTGGCGGAGTCGCTCCGCGAGATCAGCGGAAGCGACGGGCCGAAGACCGGGGTGAAACTCGGCGGCAAGGTCAAGCCGAAGTCGCTCCAGGTCTTCTCCCGCCAGTTCGCCACCATGATCGAGGCAGGCCTCAACGTCGTCGGCTCGCTCGTCATCCTCGAGGAGCAGACGGACGACCCGGCGCTCGCGACCGTCGTCAGGCAGCTTCGATCGGACGTCGAAGGCGGCCTCCTCCTGTCGGAGGCGATGCTCAAGCACAACCGCGTCTTCTCGCGCCTGTACGTCGCGATGGTCGAGGCGGGAGAGGCGGCCGGCATCCTCGACATCGTGCTCGACCGCGTCGCGTTCCAGATCGAGAAGCAGGAGGGGATCAGGCGAAAGATCAAGAGCGCGATGGTCTACCCGACGATGGTCATCATCTTCGCCACCCTCGTGCTCATCGGGATGCTGCTGTTCCTCGTGCCGATCTTCCAGGGCATCTTCGCGCAGCTCAACGGACAGCTTCCGACGCTGACGCAGTACGTCGTCGACGCGTCGAACCTGCTGAAAGGCGCGCCGTGGGTGCTGCTCTTCATCCCGCTCGGCCTGTGGAGCTTCTTCCGCTGGAAGCGGACGGAGTCCGGCCGCAAGCTCTGGGACCGCTTCAAGCTGCGCATCCCGATGAAGATCGGCGAGACGGTGCGCAAGGTGACGATGGCGCGCTTCTCGCGCACGCTGTCGACACTCGTCGCGGCCGGCGTCGACATCATCAAGGCGCTCGAGATCACCGGCCAGACGGCCGGGAACTGGGTGGTCGAGGAGGCGCTCGCCGGCGTCCGCGTGAAGGTGCACGAGGGCGTGCCGATCGCGCAGCCGCTCATCGAGAATCCCGTGTTCCCGCCGATGGTCAGCCAGATGGTGAAGATCGGCGAGGAGACCGGCGAGCTGGAGAAGATGCTGACGAAGATCGCCGACTTCTACGAGGAGGAGGTGGACGCGTCGGTCGCGTCGTTGACCTCGATCATCGAGCCGCTGATGATGATCGGCGTCGGAATCATGGTCGGGATCATCCTCATCGCCATGTACCTGCCGATGTTCAAGATGCTCCACCTCGTCAGCGGCTCCTAGCCGCCGACCGGCGCAACGCGTAAGCTCCTCTGCATGAAGGGTGCCGACAAGCAGAAGAAGCTCGCGAAGAAAGCTCCGCAGAAGTCGTTGAAGGAAAAGCGCGCCGAGAAGCGCGCGAGCGAGAAGAACCGCCCGCTCTAGCGACTGCGGCGAATCAGGTACCGCGCCACGGCCGCGAGCGCCAGCGCGCCGAGCACGGCCAGGAGGATGATCTCGCGGTCGTGCGTGTTCCGCTGCGCGGGCGTCGTCACGTGCGCCGGCGCCGCGATGTCGACCCCGTCCGCCGCCGCGAGCTTCGTCACTGCCGCCGTTGCCGCGGCGAGCAGCCCGGTTGCACCGGGCGGGATCCGGATCTTCGCCAGGAGCGAGTACTCGGAGACCGGCGAATGCTTCGGCCAGTTGAAGCCGAACCCGTTCGGCATGACGATCAGCAGCCGCTGCTTGTAGACGAAGCCGAGCTCGAGGCCGAGGAACTTCGCATACGTGCGCGGCTTGCGCCACAGCGACGTGACCGAGCCCATGTCGTAGTTGCTCCAGATGATCGCGACGCGGATCTTGAACCCGGCCTGGTTTGCGGCGGCGATGAGCCCGGTCAGCTGCGCGGACTGCCGCGCGGGGAACTTCGCGTCGTACGGCAGGAAGACCTTCGCGCCGAGCAGGTAGTCGCTCGCCGGGTCGCCGTCGGCCCGCGCCGAATGCGCGGCGCCGGCTGCGGCGACGACCGCGAGAAGGAGGGCGAGCGCCTTCATCCCGCCCTGGCGAGGGCCTGCACCGCGCCGGTCGCGGACTCGAGCAGCCCCGCGGCGCCGCGCTTGACCGGGATCCGCGCCAGGAGCGCGTACGCCGCCTTGGGGGAGTGCTTCGGCCAGTTGAAGCCGAAGCCGTTCGGCATGACGACGAGCAACCGCTGCTTGTACACGAAGCTGAGCTCGACGCCGAGGAACTTCGCATACGTCTGCGGCTTGCGCCACAAGGACGTGACCGAGCCGAGGTCGTAGCTGCTGAAGATGACGGCGACGCGGATCGTGAAGCCGGCCTTGTTCGCAGCGGCGACCGCCTTGGTCAGCGTGCGCTGCTGCGCGGACGCGCTCGCGCCCTCGTACGGGACGAAGACGCGCTGCACGAGCAGGTAGTCGCTCGCGGGGTCACCGTCGGCGCGCGCGGGCTGCGCCGCGACGGCGGCGATACAGCACGCGGCGATGCAGGCGAGCGCTCTCATCCGGCGGCGTGGTCGAGGATGACGACGTCGAACGGCTGCGCGCCTGCCGGCTGCACCTGGAACGTGAGCCCCCATCGCCCGACCATGACGAGCGCCTCGGACGAGTGCGCGTACACGCCCGGCGAGCGCTCCGCCAGCCGGTACGCCTGCGTCGGCATCTCCATGTCCAGCATGGTGAACGTCGCGATGACGGTCGCCCCGCGCACGGGCGCACCGTTGCGCGTGAGCCGGAGGACATAGCTGTCCGGCACCGCGACCTTGTTCGGCGTGACGCGCACGTCGACCCGGTATCCGTTGCGCTCCACGACCTCGGTCACGGGGCCGGGCCCTGCCGTCGCGGCCGGCGCGCCCAGGCTCGCGAGCGCCTTCGGCGGCGGCGGATAGCTGGACAGGACTGCGGCGGCGACGACCGCCGAGGTGACGAGCACCACCTCGCCGGCGACGAGGCGGCGGAGGAGCACGGCTGCGCCCGTCGACGTCTCGTCGCGCGCGAGCGCGGGCTTCGTCCGCAGCAGGTTGACGGCGGCGACGAGCATGGCAGCGAGCAGGAGCGACGCCTTGATGATGATCGTCTTGCCGTAGCCGGTCTGCCACAGCGTCGCGAGCGTGGGGAGGTGGAGCACGGCCGCGCCGATCCCGGAGCCGAGCAGCACGACGACGGACACGAACGCGGCGTTGGAGAACCGCGGGACGCAGACGACGAGTCCGGCCGTGCGTCGTGCGACGGGGAGGCTCGACCAGAGGACGAGCAGGCCGATGAGCCCGCCGACCCAGAGCGAGCCGGCGGCGAGATGGAGCCAGTCGAAGACGAGCGCGAGCGCGCGCGGGGAGGTCTGGGCGGCATGGCCCGCGGCTCCCGGCACGAGCAGCAGCGCTCCCGCCGCGAGCAGCGCACCCCAGAGGGAGAGGAGGCCGGCGACCGACCGGCGGGCACGGTCCGGCCGGTCGAGCCAGATCGCCGCCGCCGCGGCGACGGCGAAGAGCGCGAGCAGGAGCTCGAAGCGCAGATATCCGCGCCCGAACGCCGAGACGTCCATGAGCGGGACGAGCGCGCCGAACGACCAGAAGGAGCGCAACGCGAACTGCGCGGTCGCGAGCAGGACATAGATCGGCGTCGCCACGAGGCCGACCGCGACGGCCGCGGCGAAAGCCGCCGACACCGCCCGGAGTCGCGTCCCCGATACGCGGGCGACGACGGGGCGCGCGATCACGGTGCGGAGCACGAAGAGCCCGATCGCCGCCATGGCCGAGAGGAACGTCAGCCACCGCAGCGCGATCAGTCCCGGAGTCACCGCCGTCTCGGACAGGGACGGGATGACGAACTGCGGCGGCGGGCCCGGGTTGGGGCCGATTCGATACAGGAACGCGCCGCGCACCGGGTGCCCGTCGGCGGAGATGACGCGCCAGAAGACGAGGTACCACCCTTCGGCGGAGCGCTTCAGGGGCGCGTCGAGCTCGTACGGGTTCGACGCCGAGCGGTGCACCGGGCCATCCACCTGCTGGTGCGCCGCTGCATCGGTGACCGAGACGACGGCGAAGCGCGGCTCGACCGTCTCGTCGTAGACGAGGCGGAGCTGCGCCGGCGGCGTGTCCACCTCCGCGCTCGCCGTCGGGAACGTCTTCAGGAGCGCGGCGTGCGCCCAGGCGGCTGCCGGGAGCGCCAGCGCTGCTGCTGCGACGACCGCGACGGCGAGCGTTCGCCTCATCGCACGCGCAACGTGAACGGCGCGGTCATGACGTGGCCGCCGACGCGGAACTGCAGGAAGAGGCGCCACGTGCCGGGGACGGGCACGAGCACGCCGACCTTCAGATGGCCGGGCGTCGCCGAGCTCCCGGTCACGCGGGCGCCTCCGAGGATGCTCGTGCACCCGCTCGCTCCCGGCGCGCACACGTGCGTGTGGAAGTAGTCGAGCGAGCCGCCGCGGAAGAAGATCGCGTGTGCGAGCGCGCCGAACCAGTTCGTGAACTTCGCCGGCACGCCGGACGGCGTCGTGACCGTGAAGTCGAGGAAGGCAGGCACGACCGCGCGCAGCCGCGGCGTTCCATGCAGCGCGACGCGATAGCCGTCCACCGTCTCGCTCGATCGGAACGCCGGAAGGGGCTGCGGGCGGTACGTTCCCGCAACGGTGATCGTCGACTGGATCTGGAAGTTCGGGACCGGGCCCGACGTCTTCGGGTAGACGTCGACGACGACCCGGTACGGGCCGGGCTGGGGGAATGTGACCGTGTCGCTGATGAGGCCGTTCGCGCCGATGGGCGGGTGGTGATGGATGATCACCGCCAGGTCGCGGCGGACGATGATCAGGTGCACGCCGTTGTGGGGGCCTGCGCCGTGCTTGTACTGGGTGAGCGGCTTCCCGTTCGGCTGGAGGATCGTGAACGACACGCGCGTCGGCGTGCCTGCGGCCACGGGTCGAGCGGGCATGAAGCCGGAGAGCTCGTAGGTGTGCGCCGCTCCGACGGCGATCGTCGGCGCTGCGGACCCGCCTCCGCCGCACCCCGCCAGCAGGCCGACGAGCGCGATAGCCTCGAGCACGTGCCGGTAGTGCCGACGCCGATCGGAGTGGGGCCGCGGTATCAGCCGCGTCCGGCGATGCACGCGCCGTGCGCCGTCGCGGGCGCGCCGGTGCGGCGTGTGCACGTGGAGCTGTTCGCGAACGGCTTCGCGATCGTCATGCCGGCGCGCATCGGCGTGCGCAGCGCGCGCTGCCGCGCGCACGTGTGGACGACGACGCCGACGGGCGTCGTCCGATTCGACCGCGCGGCGAAGCTCGGCGATCTCTTCTCGGTCTGGGGCATGCCGCTCGGACGGCGGCAGCTGCTGAGCTTCCACGGCGATGTCTCCTTGTTTCGGAACGGCCTGCGCGTGCGGGGGGACCCCCGAGCGGTCGCGCTCCGGGACGGCGACGAGCTCGTCCTCGAGACGGGCCCGTACATCCCGCCGCACCGCAGCTTCCTCTTTCCGCCGTGAGGTCACGTCAGCGGCCTTCCGGAGCGGGCGAGAAGGGAGGCGAGCGAAAGGACGAGCGCGACCCCAGCGAGCGCGAGGGCGATGATCGCGAGCGTCGACGTGCCGCCGCCGAAGGACGAGACTGCCACGATCGAAGGCGCGGGCGCATCGGAGCTCTCCGGGCCCGACCACTCGACGACCGAACCGTCCGAGTACGTCTGCCGGACGTCGAAGGAATACGTCTTCGCGCCGCTCGTCGACGCGTTGAAGCGGAAGACTGCGTCTTCGTCCGTCGGCACGTGGCCGCCCGTCCAGGAGATCGTCGATCCGTGCGCCGTCCGCCTCCACCCCGGAGAGGGCTCGAACGAGTCGATGGCGAAGCCGGCGGGAACGGTGAGCACGACCGTGCTCGTCGTCACGTTTTCCTTCTCGGTCGGCACCGAGAGGGTGAACTGCTGCAGCTTCTTGTCCAGTGCGACTGCAGGGCTCACGATCGCGTGCGCGGACGCAGCGGCGGCCGTTGCGAGCGCTGCGAGCGCGACGAGCGCGCCGAGCGCGATCCGGTGCTTCATGTCTCCTCCTTCGCGGGTTGCCGTTCGGGCTACGAGGCCGGAACGGCGCGCGGAGGAGCGCGGGCGAGCTGCCGCCGTGCGAGGAGGCGCACGCTGGGTGCGACCGGTGCGGCTGCAAAGTCGGGGAGGGCCTTGGGCCGCGGAGCGGGCCGCCGCAGGGCTTGCCCGATGCGCTCGGCCGCGCGCAGCAGGAGCCGCGCGGCGAGATACATGAGCAGCGCGAACGGAAGCTGGAGCAGCAGGCCGGGAACGAACGTTGGGGCGAGCACGACGTGCCACGCGAACGTGCCGGTGTGGAGTGAGAGCTCGAGCAGCTCCTGCAGCGCGAACGCGAGCGGGGGCAGGAGCGCGAACGCCCATGCCGGCAGCGCGCGCATCGGCCGGCCGCGGGCCGCGTCGCACGCGGTGACGACGAGTGACACGAGGAGGCACGCGCCGGCGGCCGCGAGCACGAGCGGTAGCCGCGTGAAGTACGAATGGCCCGTCGCCAGCATGTGCAGGAGGCGCACGTGCGACTGCGGATACGCGATCCGGTATGCCGCCGCATGCGCGAGCTGCGAGCCCCCGAGCATGAGCGGCACGGTGGCGAGCCAGGCGGCGCCCCGTCTCATCGCGCGAACCCTACTTGCCGCGCAACCGCGCGACGATCCGACCGAGTGGCCGCTTGTCACCGGCCCGCTCCGGTGCGGGCGGCCCCGGGCGAGCGGCCGCCTGGCGCTCGCGCTGGGCCCGGATGGCCGCGTTCATCTCCTCGCGGTGCGACTGCTCCGCCATGGCTCGACCTGACTACGCCGCGCGCTCGTAGGATCCTCCCCCGTGTGCTTCGACCATGACTCGCTTCCGCCCGTCCCGGCACTTTCGGGGGCGGCGATCTCCCACGACGACCTCGTGCTCGAGGCCGCCGACGGGAACCGCTTCGCGGCGTTCGCCGCAGGCCCGGACGAGCCGGACGCCACCGGGATCGTGATCCTCCCGGACGTGCGCGGCCTGTACCGCTTCTACGAGGAGCTCGCGCTGCGCTTCGCCGAGCGCGGGCATGCCGCGGTCGCGCTCGACTACTACGGCCGCACGGCCGGCGCCGAGAAGCGGGGCGAGGACTTCGAGTGGCAGCCGCATCGGGAGCAAACGAGGCCCGAGAGCATTCAGGCCGATGTGGCCGCCTGCGTCGCGTACCTGCGCGGCGACGGCGCGACCTCCGTCTTCACCGTCGGCTTCTGCATGGGCGGCGCCCATTCCTGGCTCGCGGCCGCCGCCGGGCACGGGCTCGCCGGCGCGGTCGGGTTCTACGGGCGCCCGCCGGTCGGCGACGTCCCCCGGATGGCGGCGCCGATCCTCGCCCTCCAGGCCGGCGCCGACGCGAACATCACGCACGAGGCGAACGCCGCCTTCGACGAGGCGCTGACCGCCGCCGGGGTCGAGCACGAGCTCGTCGAGTACGAGGGCGCGCCGCACAGTTTCTTCGACCGCAAGCAGGAGGAGTTCCAGGGCGCCTCCGACGATGCCTGGCGGCGGACGCTCGAGTTCATCGCCGTTCACTCGTAGGGGTTGAGGCTTGGCCGAGCGGGTACCCGCTCGGCATGGCCGACCACGTTTCAGACTTCGTCCTGGGGCGCCTGCGCGAGTGGGGCGTCCATCGCATCTACGGGTATCCCGGCGACGGGATCAACGGCTTCCTCGGCGCGCTCGACCGTGCGAACGGCGACCCCGAGTTCATCCAGGCGCGCCATGAGGAGATGGCCGCCTTCATGGCGTGCGGGCACGGGAAGTTCGCCGGCCCCGACGCCGTCGGCGTCTGCATGGCCACGTCCGGCCCGGGCGCCATCCATCTCCTGAACGGGCTGTACGACGCGAAGCTCGACCACGTCCCCGTGGTCGCGATCGTCGGGCAGCAGAAGCGCAGCTCGATCGGCGCGTCGTACCAGCAGGAGGTCGACCTGCAGGTGCTGTTCAAGGACGTCTCCGAGTTCGTGGAGACGTGCATGGACCCGTCGCAGGCGCGGCACCTCGTCGATCGCGCGCTGCGCATCGCGCTCGATCGCAGGGCCGTGTGCACGCTGATCTTCCCGAACGACGTGCAGGAGGCGAAGGCCGTTCCGTCGCCGCCGCGCGCGCACGGATCGGTCTACTCGAGCGTCGGGTACACGCGCCCGCGCGTGCTCCCGCACGAGCGCGACATCGAGCATGCGGCGGAGATCCTGAACGAGGGCGAGAAGGTCGCGATCCTCATCGGGCAAGGCGCGCGCGGCGCCGCCGACGAGGTGGAGGACGTGGCCGACCTGCTCGGGGCGGGCGTCGCCAAGGCGCTCCTCGGCAAGGACGTGCTCGCCGACGATCTCCCGTTCGTGACCGGCGCCGTCGGCCTGCTCGGGACGATCCCGAGCGACGACATGCTCATGGGCTGCGACACGCTGCTCATGATCGGCACGAGCTTCCCGTACGCCGAGTTCCTGCCGAAGGAGGGGCAGGCGCGGTGCGTCGAGATCGACCGCGACGCCGCCTTCATCGGCATCCGCTATCCCGCCGACGTGATGCTCGTCGGGGACGCGAAGGAGACGCTGCGGGCGCTGCGTCCGCACCTCATCCGCAAGGACGACCGCAGCTGGCGCGAGGACATCGAGAAGAGCGTCCACCGGTGGTGGGAGATCGTCGAGAAGCGCTCCCTCGAGGACGCCCACCCGATGAACCCGCAGCGTGTCGCGCACGAGCTGTCCGAGGTGCTGCCGGACGACGCGATCTTGACTGCCGACTCCGGCTCGTCGACGAACTGGTTCGCGCGACAGGTGAAGCTGAAGAAGGGCAATCTCGCCTCGCTCTCGGGGAACCTCGCCACGATGGTGCCGGGCGTCCCGTACGCGATCGCGGCGAAGTTCGCGCATCCGAATCGCCCCGTCATCTGCTTCGTCGGTGACGGCGCGTTCCAGATGCTCGGCATGAACGAGATGCTCACGGTCAAGCGCTACATGGACCGCTGGCAGGACAAGCGCCTGATCTTCTGCGTCTTCAACAACCAGGACCTGAACCAGGTGACGTGGGAGCAGCGGGTGCTCGAAGGCGACCCGAAGTTCCCCGGCACGCAGTGGCTGCCCGAGTTCGAGTACGCGAAGTACGCGGAGCTCGTCGGGCTGAAGGGGATCTACTGCGACGACGGAGGGGCGATGCGCGGCGCGTGGGAGGAGGCGCTCGCCGCCGACCGGCCGGTCGTGCTCGAGGTGAAGACCGATCCGGAGGTTCCGCCGCTGCCGCCGCACATCACCTTCGAGCAGGCGAAGAAGATGGCGCAGGCGATGGCCAAGGGCGACCCCGAGCGCGCCGGCGTGATGGAGAAGTCGTTCCGAGGGAAGCTCGCCGAGTTCCTCACCCGGTGAGGCTCGAGGTCGACGCGACGACGATCCCGACCGACGCGCCGGAGTCGGACGGGACGCTCGAGTGGGACTCGACCACGATCGTCGTCGTGCGCGCCCACGGCGACGGCGAGACGGGCATCGGCTACACGTACTGCGACCGCGCCGCCGCCGAGCTCGTTCGCTCGACGCTCGCCGACTGCGTGCAGGAGGACGTGCGCGCCTCGTGGCTCGCGATGAACGCCGCCGTGCGCAACGCCGGCCGGCCCGGCATCGCCTCGTGCGCGATCTCGGCCGTCGACCAGGCGCTCTGGGACCTGAAGGCGCGCCGGCTCGGGATCTCGCTCGCCGACCTGCTCGGCCCGGCGCATGAGGGAGTGCCGATCTACGGCAGCGGCGGCTTCTGCTCGTACGCGCTCGACCGGCTGCAGGAGCAGCTCGGCGACTGGGTCGCCCTGGGCATCCCGCGCGTGAAGATGAAGGTCGGGCGGGATCCCGAGCGCGATCCCGCGCGGCTGGACGCTGCGCGAGAGGGGATCGGCGACGACGCCGAGCTCTTCGTGGACGCGAACGGCGCCTTCGGGCGCAAGGAGGCCCTCGCCTGGGCGGAGCGGTACGCGCTCGAGTGGGACGTCCGGTGGTTCGAGGAGCCCGTGTCCTCCGGCGATCTCGAGGGGATGCGCTTCGTGCGCGACCGCGCTCCGCTCGAGGTGGCGGCGGGTGAGTACGCATACACGCCGGAGGACGTGCGGAACATCGTCGGCTGCGTCGACGTGCTGCAGCTCGACGTGACCCGCTGTCTCGGGATCACGGGCCTGCTCGCCCTCGCCAACGCGTTCCCCGTCGACGTCAGCGCGCACTGTGCGCCGGCGATCTCGGCGCACGCGTTCTGCTCCGTCGGCCGGCTGCGGCACCTCGAGTACTTCCACGACCACGTGCGCATCGAGCAGATGCTCTTCGACGGCGTGCCCGAGCCCGAGGGCGGCGTCCTGCGGCCGGACCGCTCCCGGCCGGGCAACGGGCTCGAGCTGAAGGTGCGGGAGGTGGAGCGATGGGCGTCGTGAGCGCAGTCCGGCCGCGCCGCGGCCGCGTGGACGAGGTCGACCGGCGGGCGCTCGCCGCCGACCTGCGGACGTCGGTCGCGGGCGAGGTCCGGTTCGACACCGCCGCGCGTGCGCTGTGGGCCACCGACGCCTCCAACTACAAGCAGGTGCCGATCGGCGTCGTCCTCCCGCGGACGCCGGACGACGTCGTCGCCGTCCATCGCATCTGCCGCGAGCACGGCGCGCCGATCGTGAACCGCGGCGGCGGCACGAGCCTCGCAGGCCAGGGGTGCAACGTGGCCGTGCTCGTCGACTTCTCGAAGTACCTGAACGAGATCGTCGACATCGATCCCGTCCAGCGCCTCGCCCGCGTCCAGCCTGGCCTGATCCTCGACCATCTCCGGAAGACCGCGGAGAAGGAGCATCAGCTCACGTTCGCCCCCGATCCGTCCACGCATGCGTACTGCACGCTGGGCGGCATGCTCGGGAACAACTCCTGCGGCCGGCACTCGGTCATGTCCGAGTTCCGCGGGCCGGGGTCGCGGGTCGCCGACCACGTCGTCGAGCTCGAGATCCTCACGTACCGCGGCGACCGGCTGCGCATCGGCCCCGGCAGCGCCGGCGTGCCCGACGACCTCGCCGCCGAGCTGCGCGCGCTCGCCGAGCGGCACGCGGACGACATCCGGAAGCGCTACCCGCAGATCCCGCGCCGGGTGTCGGGCTACAACCTCGACGAGCTTCTTCCCGAGCACGGCTTCAACGTCGCCGCGTCGCTCGTCGGCACCGAGTCGACGTGCGTCACCGTGCTCCAGGCGACCCTCCGGCTCATGCCGGCGCCGAAGGAGCACTCTCTCCTCGTCGTCGCCTACCCGAGCAAGTACGAGGCCGCCGACCACGTGCCGCTCGCGCGCAGCCACGAGCCGGACGCGATCGAGGGAGTCGACGACACGCTGATCGACGACATGACAGCGATCGGGATGCACAAGCACGACCTGTCGCTCATGCCCGACGGGCACGGCTGGCTGCTCGTCGAGTTCGGCGGCGACACGAAGAACGAGGCCGACGACAAGGCGCGCGCGCTCATGCACGACCTCGAGCGCGACGGTCACCCGCGCTCGGCGATGAAGCTGTACGACGACCCCGAGTCCGAGCAGCACATCTGGGACGTGCGCGAGGCGGGCCTCGGCGCGACCGCCTTCATCCCCGGCAAGGAGGACACGCACGAGGGCTGGGAGGACTCGGCCGTCCCTCCGGAGCGCCTCGGCGAGTACCTGCGCCGCCTGGAGAAGCTCGCGCGGAAGTACGAGTACGAGAGCGCGCTGTACGGGCACTACGGCCAGGGCTGTGTGCACGCGCGCTGGGACTTCGACCTCATGACGCGCGAGGGAATCCAGAAGTACCGCCGCTGGCTCGAGGACGCGAGCGACCTCGTGCTCGAGCTGGGCGGTTCCCTCTCCGGCGAGCACGGCGACGGGCAGTCGCGGGCCGAGCTCCTGCCGAAGATGTTCGGGGCCGACCTCGTGGACGGCTTCCGCGAGTTCAAGCGCATCTGGGACCCGGACCTGAAGATGAACCCGGGCAAGGTCGTCGACGCGTACAAGATCGACGAGAACCTGCGGCTCGGCGCCGACTACGAGCCCTGGCGTCCCGCGGTGAAGTTCGCCTATCCGAAGGACAAGGGCGACTTCGCGCATGCGACCGTGCGCTGCGTCGGCATCGGCAAGTGCCGGACGCCGGAAGGCGTGGACGTCATGTGCCCGTCGTACATGGCGACGCGCGATGAGATGCACACGACGCGGGGCCGCGCCCACCTCCTGTTCGAGATGCTGCAGGGCGACGTCATCACGGACGGCTGGCAGTCGGACGAGGTGATGGAGTCGCTCGACCTCTGTCTCTCGTGCAAGGGCTGTACGAACGACTGCCCGGTCGGCGTGGACATGCCGACCATGAAGTCGGAGTTCCTCCACCACCGATACGGCGGGCTGCGGCCCAGGCCGAGGCACGCCTACGCGTTCGGTCTCATCGACCAGGTTGCGCGCGTCGCGTCGCGGATGCCGGAGCTGACGAACCTCCTCGCGCGCACGCCGCCGTTCGAGCAGGGACTGAAGCTCGCCGCCGGGATGACGCAGGAGCGCGACATGCCCTCGTTCGCGCCCGTGACGCTCCAGGAGTGGTTCCGCCGGCGCGGCGGGACGGCCAACCCCGGCGGACGCAAGGTCGTGCTCTTCCCGGACACGTTCAACAACCGCTTCCACACCGACGTCGGCGTGGCCGCCGTCGAGGCGATCGAGGCGGCCGGATGGCAGGTGGTCATGCCGCAGGGGCACGTGTGCTGCGGCCGCCCCCTGTACGACTACGGCTTCCTCGACCTCGCCGAGCGCTACCTCCGGCGCACGCTCGACCAGCTGCGGCCGTGGTACCGGGACAGCATCCCCATCGTCGGGCTGGAGCCGAGCTGCGTCGGCGTGTTCAAGGACGAGCTCGGCAACCTCATCCCGAACGACATGGACGCGAAGCGGCTCTGCCAGAGCACCTTCCATTTCGCCGAGTTCTTCGAGCACTTCGAGATCGACCCGCCGCGGCTCGGCCGCAAGGCGCTCGTCTGGGGCCATTGCCACCAGAAGGCGACCGGCGGGATGGACGCAGACCTCGCGCTGTTGAAGCGGATGGGCGTCGAAGCCCAGGAGCTCAAGGCGGGCTGCTGCGGGCTCGCCGGCTCGTGGGGCTTCGAGGCGGGCCACCACGACCTGTCCATGGCGATCGGCGAGCAGGGGCTCCTGCCCGGGGTGCGGTCATTGCCCGGCGACGAGCTCGTGGTCGCGAACGGCTTCTCGTGCAAGACCCAGGTCGAGCAGGGGAGCACCGGGCGCCGGGCGCTCCACCTCGCCCAGGTGATGCAGCTCGCGCGCGAGCACGGCCCCGAAGGCCCGCCCGGCCCGAAGCCGGAGCGCGCCGTCTACGGGCGCCGTCCGCAGCCGTCGGCTGTGCGGCGAGCCCTCCGCCTCGGCGTGCCGGCGGCGGTGGCCGGCGCCGTCGGAGCATTCATGTTCACGCGCGCGCGTGAAGGGCTGTAAACGCGCCGAACCTCGCACCCATCACAGGCCGGAGCCAAGGCGAAGCCTTGGCGAAGGCCGAACAAGCGGGCTGGGACGGCGAAGCCGCCCCAGCCCGCGCGGAACGAAACCGTCGCCGACACGCCAAAGAGGAGCCGGGCTCCGCCCGGCTCCGTTCCCGCGAAGCGGGAACCTCGCCACGGCAAAAATGCACCGCATTTTTGCCGTCCGCTACACTGCCGCGGCGTCCGGGGCGCCGTAGCTCAGCTGGTTAGAGCGCTGCACTCATAATGCAGAGGTCGGTGGTTCGAGCCCACCCGGCGCTATATCAACGCGTTCACCCTTCGAAGGTAGAGACAGAAAATGGCCACAGGAGTACGAGTCGCGATCACCCTTGCATGCACCGAGTGCAAGCGGCGCAACTACCAGTCGCAGAAGTCCAAGCGGAACTCGCCCGACCGGGTCGAGTTCAAGAAGTACTGCCGCTGGTGCGGCAGCCACACGATCCACCGGGAGACTCGCTGAGCGTTGGCGCGGACGACTCGTCAGCAGCGTCGTGCCCGCCGGGCCCAGTCGCAGCCGGCGCTCGCGGGCGGGCCGCCCGTGCGTCCGCCTGCGCGCCCGACGGCCAACGGCGGCGACGAGCCGCGGCGGGAGCCGCGGCCGGAGACCGTGGAGCGGCGCGCGCCCGGCTCGGGCGCAGCGCACTTCGTGGGCGAGGCCTGGGCCGAGCTCAAGAAGGTCGAGTGGCCCAACCAGCACGCGCTCGTCAGCGGGACGGCGGTCGTCCTGGTCGCCTGCATCATCGTCGGCTTCTACCTCTGGCTGAACGACGAGCTGTGGAAGTACGTCGTCCAGCACGTGCTGCTGCGATAGGGACAGGGAGAATCTGATGTTTCGCTGGTACGTGATCAACACCTATTCGGGGCACGAGAACAAGGTCAAGGCCAATCTCGAGCACCGCGTCGAGTCGATGGGGCAGCGCCAGCGGTTCCGGCGTGTCGTCGTCCCGACCGAGCAGGTGATCGAGACGAAGGACGGCCAGAAGGTGCAGACCGAGAAGCGCGTGCTCCCCGGCTACGTGCTCGTGAACATGGATCTCGACGACGACGCGTGGACCGTGGTGAAGAACACGCCCGGCGTCACCGGTTTCGTCGGCGCCGGCTCGAAGCCCGTGCCGCTCTCGCAGCCCGAGGTCGACCGGATCCTGCACACGGGCGCCGGCACGGGTGTGGCCACCCGGGCGCAGGTCGAGTTCCAGCTCGGGGAGTCGGTGAAGATCACCTCCGGGCCGCTGGCAGACTTCGACGGCGAGATCACCGACGTCAACGCGGACCAGCAGAAGCTGCAGGTGATGGTGAACATCTTCGAGCGGCAGGTGCCGGTCGAGGTCGGGTTCGACAACGTCAAGAAACTGGACTGATCAGATGGCCAAGAAAGTACTGACTCTCATCAAGCTCCAGATCCCGGGCGGTCAGGCGAACCCTGCGCCGCCGGTCGGCCCTGCACTGGGCCAGCACGGGGTCAACATCATGGAGTTCTGCAAGGCGTTCAACGCCCAGACGGCGGACCAGAACGGCCGGATCACCCCCGTGGAGATCACGGTCTACGAGGACCGCTCCTTCACGTTCATCACGAAGACCCCGCCGGCGGCCGTCCTCATCAAGGAGGCGCTGCGGCTCGAGAAGGGCTCCGCCGAGCCGAACCGCGACAAGGTCGGCAGGCTCAGCCGCGCGCAGGTGCGCCAGATCGCCGAGACGAAGCTCGTCGACCTGAACGCGCGCGACGTCGACCAGGCGGCGCGGATCATCGCCGGCACTGCCCGCTCGATGGGCGTGGAGGTGGACCTGTAATGGCACAGCACGGGAAGCGCTACGTCGAGGCGCGCGGCGCCGTCGACCGCGAGCGTTCGTATTCGCCCGTCGAGGCGGTGCGGATGCTGAAGGAGGCCCCGGCGGCGAAGTTCGACGAGACCGTCGAGGTGCATTTCCGGCTCGGGCTGAACGTCCGCCACGCCGACGAGCAGCTGCGCGGGACGCTCATGCTTCCGCACGGGACGGGCAAGGACGTCCGGGTGGCGGTATTCGCCGAGGGCGACAAGGCCCGCGAGGCGGAGGAGGCCGGGGCGGACGTCGTCGGCTCCGCCGATCTCGCCAAGCGCGTGGAAGAGGGCTTCACCGACTTCGACGTCGCCGTCGCGACGCCCGACCAGATGGGGAACGTCGGCCGGCTCGGCCGCATCCTCGGCCCCCGCGGCCTGATGCCGAACCCGAAGACGGGCACGGTCACGTTCGACATCGGCAAGGCCGTGCGCGACGCGAAGGCCGGCAAGCTGGAGTACCGGACCGACCGCGGCGCCAACGTCCACGTCTCGATCGGGAAGAAGAGCTTCGACGAGCGGGCGCTCGTCGAGAACTACGCGGCCGTGGTGGAGGAGATCGTCCGGGCGAAGCCGTCGGCGGCCAAGGGCCGCTACATCCGGCAGATCACCATCACGAGCACGATGGGGCCCGGCATCCACGTGGACACGTCCAAGACCCGCGGTATCACCGAGGAGCTCGAGGAAGCTACAGTTACCGCCTAACCGACTAGTCGCTCGCCAAAGACAGCTGGCAGCCAAGGGGCCCCCAGAAAGGTCCGTGAGGCAGAAGCCCAGCCGAGGTGAGTCCTTGAGGATCTGCTTCTCGTGGGCTCGCTTCGGCGAGCCCTAGTCATTTCCGGAGGAAATGACGTGAAGAAAGAGCAGAAGGAGACCATCGTCGCCGAGCTGGCCGACCGCCTGAAGGCGGCCGACACCGTGCTCGTGGCCGACTACCGCGGCCTGACGATGCCCCAGATCGACGCGCTGCGGACGCGGCTGCTGGAGAGCGGAGCCCGTTTCACCGTGGTGAAGAACACGCTCACCCGGCGGGCGGCGGAGGCAGCCGGCGCGGAGGCGCTCCTGACGTTGCTCGAGGGCCCGACGGCGATCGCGTTCCTCGAGGCGGACGGCGACATGCTCGCCGCCGCGAAGGCGCTCGCCGACATGGCGCGCGAGTCGCGGGTCCTTGCGATCCGCGGCGGCGTCCTGCAGGGGAAGGTCGTCTCGGCCGAAGAGGTCGAGACCCTCGCGGCGCTGCCGCCGATCGAGATCCTGCGCGGCCAGGTGCTGGGCGCGATCGTCGCCCCGGCCAACGCCCTCTTGGGGCTCGTCACTGCTCCGCTGCAGAACCTGTACGGCCTCCTGGACGCGCGGATCGAGCAGCTGGGTGGCGAGGGAGCCACACAGGCGATCGCCACAGCGGTCGCCGCCGAAGTGACGGCTGCTGAAGAGACCGAGGCGACGGAAGAAACGCCGGTCGCCGCCGAAGAAGAGCCCACTGTCACTGAAGAAACCGAAGAGGAGAGCGAGTAATGGCTGGTGTAGACACCATTTTCGAGAGCCTGGGCAAGATGTCCGTCCTCGAGCTCGTCGAGCTGAAGAAGAAGATCGAGGAGGAGTGGGGCATCACCGCCGCCGCTCCGGTCGCCGTGGCCGCCGCCGGTGGCGCTGCTCCGGCCGAGGCCGAGGAGAAGACGGCGTTCGACGTCGTCCTCACCGGCGCCGGCCAGCAGAAGATCCAGGTGATCAAGGTCGTCCGCGCGATCACCGGTCTCGGCCTCAAGGAGGCCAAGGACCTCGTCGACTCGGCGCCGAAGCCGGTCAAGGAGGGCATCGCCCAGGACGAGGCCGACTCGATCAAGGCCCAGCTCGAGGAGGCCGGCGCCGAAGTCGAGGTCAAGTAGGGCGCAGGTTTTTGCCGATAACGGCATCACAATGTCCATGAAGATGAAACTGCGCATAGCACTCCTCGCGACGGCGGCGGGTGCCGGCGTCCTGGCCTCGATCGCGGTCGCCAAGCCCCCCACGGGGCACGGCAACCCGCATCAGGGCTCGACGACGACCGGTACGACGGCCACCACGACGACGGGCACGACGGCCACGACCACCACCACCACGGGCCACGGCCACGGCAAGAAGGCCGGAAAGGTCCTGGTCTGCCACAAGGTCGGGAACGGTCATTACGTGCTCATCAAGGTCAGCGCCAACTCGGCGCCGGCGAAGGGCAAGCACCACGGCGACGTCCTGGCCGTGAACGGCACCTGCCCCGGCCCGCTCCAGGGCCACGGCAGCGGGACCGAGACGGAGTCCACGACGACGACCGCCACGACCACGACCGCGACGACCACCACCGTCGCAACGACCACCACCGTCGCAACGACCACCACGACGGACTCGGACTAGGTACGAGGCGAACGGGGCCCGGTGCCGCTTGCGCGGAGCCGGGCCCCGAGCTACATTGAGGCGCACACTCCGGCGACGGCCGTTGGCCACGCTTGCGGTAAGGGGGTCTCTTCCGGTACCCTGGCTGGTTGCGCCGACGTTCCGTCCGTCCGCACGTTCGCACGCCTGAAATTCGCCTGAGCTCGCACGTCCCCAAGGGAGGCTTCTTCTTTGACCACCAAGGTCGCTTCGCCCCGCGCGCGTAAGTCCTTTTCCAAGATCGAAAACGTCCTCGACCTCCCCAATCTGATCGACATCCAGAAGGCCTCGTTCCAGTGGTTCCTGGACGAGGGCCTCAGGGAGACGATCGACGACATCTCGCCGATCGAGGACTACACCGGAACGCTCGCCGTCGAGTTCGGCGAGTACGTGTTCGGTGAGCCCCAGTTCACCATCAAGGAGTGCCGCGAGAAGGACCTGACCTATCAGGCCCCGCTCTCGATGACTGTCCGCTTCGTCAACAAGGACACGGGCGAGATCCGCGAGCAGACGGTCTTCATGGGCGACTTCCCGATGATGACCGAGGTCGGCACCTTCATCATCAACGGCACCGAGCGCGTCATCGTCACGCAGCTCGTCCGCTCGCCGGGCGCCTACCTGATGGAGCCGAAGGACCCGACGAAGCAGGTCTTCACGGCCAATCTCATGCCGAGCCGCGGCTCGTGGCTCGAGCTGGAGATCGACAAGAAGGGCATCGCGTACGCCCGCATCGACCGCAAGCGCAAGCTGCCGATCACGACGCTCCTCCGCGCCCTCCCCGCCGAGGACCCGTCCACCGGCTTCGCGCTCGACACGTCCACGAACGAGGCGATCCTCGCCCTGTTCGAGAACTCGCCCTACATCGTCAACACCCTCGAGAAGGATCCCTCCACCCGCGAGGAGGAGGCCCTCATCGAGGTGTTCAAGAAGCAGCGGCCGGGCGAGCCGCCGACGCTCGACAACGCGCGGAACCTCCTGCGCGCGCTCTTCTTCGATCCCAAGCGCTACGACCTCACGAAGGTCGGCCGCTACAAGCTGAACCAGCGCCTCGGCGTCAACGTGCCGGAGGACGTCCGCGTCCTCACGACCGAGGACATCGTCGCGCTCGTCCGCAAGCTCATCGACCTTCCGGTCAAGCTCGGCGTGCCCGAGGACTCGAAGGACTTCGCCGCCGAGGCGATCGCGCTCCCGCGCGCGCCGATCGCGGCCGAGCTCGACGAGTACGAGCACTTCGGCAACCGCCGCCTGCGCACCGTCGGCGAGCTCATCCAGGAGGCGTTCCGCGTCGGCCTGTACCGCATGGAGCGCGTCGTGCGCGAGCGGATGACGACGGAGGACGTCGACACGATCACGCCGCAGACGATCATCAACATCCGTCCGGTCGTCGCCGCGCTGAAGGAGTTCTTCGGCTCCTCGCAGCTGTCGCAGTTCATGGACCAGACGAACTCGCTCGCCGGGCTCACGCACCGGCGTCGCCTGTCGGCGCTCGGCGCCGGCGGCCTCACCCGCGAGCGCGCGCCGATCGAGGTGCGCGACGTCCACCCGACCCACTACGGGCGCATGTGCCCGATCGAGACGCCGGAAGGCCCGAACATCGGCCTCATCGGCTACCTCGCGTCGTATGCGACCGTCAGCGAGTTCGGCTTCATCCAGACCCCGTACCGGCGCGTCGTCGCCGGCAAGGTCACGGACGAGATCGTCTACCTCGACGCCGTCGAGGAGTCGCGGTACACGATCGCCCAGGCGACCGCGTCCACGGACAAGAACGGCAAGCTCCTCGAGGCGGCGGTGCTCTGCCGCTCGGCCGAGGGCGAGGCGGTCACGGCGGCGCCCAAGGACGTCGAGTTCATGGACGTCGCCCCGGCGCAGATCGTGTCCGTGTCGACCGCGCTCATCCCGTTCCTCGAGCACGACGACGCGAACCGCGCCCTCATGGGCGCCAACATGCAGCGTCAGGCCGTGCCGCTCCTCGTTCGCCAGGCGCCGCTCGTCGGCACCGGCCTCGAGTACCGCGCCGCGGTCGACTCCGGCGACGTCGTCGTCTCGGAAAAGGCCGGGAACGTCGTCGACGTCGACGCCGACAAGATCGTCGTCGAGTCGAAGGACGGCCGCAACGAGTACACGCTCACGAAGTTCATGCGCTCGAACCAGGGCACGCTCATCCATCACAAGCCGGTGGTGCGCCTGGGCGACAAGGTGGCGGCGGGCGAGGTCCTCGCGGACGGCAGCTCAACCGACACCGGCGAGCTCGCGCTCGGCGCCAACCTGCTCGTCGCGTTCATGTCCTACGAGGGCTACAACTTCGAGGACTCCATCGTCCTCTCCGAGCGGCTCGTCAAGGACGACATCCTCTCGTCCATCCACATCCACGAGTACGAGGTGGATGCGCGCTCGACGAAGCTCGGCGACGAGGAGATCACGCGCGACATCCCGAACCGGTCGGAGGAGTCGCTTGCGCAGCTGGACGAGCGCGGCGTCGTCCGCATCGGTGCAGAGGTCAACTCCGGCGACCTGCTCGTCGGCAAGGTCACCCCGAAGGGCGAGACCGAGCTGACCGCGGAGGAGAAGCTCATCCGCGCGATCTTCAAGGAGAAGGCGCGCGAGGTGCGCGACACCTCGCTCAAGGTCCCGCACGGCGAGGGCGGCGTCGTCATCGACGTCAAGACGTTCTCGCGCGACACCGGCGACGACCTCAGCCCGGGCGTGAACGAGCTCGTCCGCGTCTACGTGGCGAAAAAGCGCAAGATCGCCGAGGGCGACAAGCTCGCAGGCCGCCACGGGAACAAGGGCGTCATCTCGAAGATCGTCCCCGAGGAGGACATGCCGTTCCTCCCGGACGGTCGCCCGGTGGACATCATCCTCAACCCGCTCGGCGTGCCGAGCCGCATGAACATCGGCCAGGTGCTCGAGACGCATCTCGGCTGGGCTGCGGCCCACGGCGTGTACGCCGAGACGAAGGACACCGACTCCGAGGGCCGGACGCCGGACTGGAAGCACCGCCGCCAGATCATCGCGGCGCCGAACCCGCACCCGGTCGCGTCCCCCGTCTTCGACGGCGCGACGCCGGCCGACGTCGACGAGGCGCTGATCGAGTACGTGCGGCAGAACCCGGACTCGCCGGTGCAGTTCGCCATCGACGAGAAGCGACCTGTCGGACGCCAGTGCTCCGGCAAGGTGCAGCTGTACAACGGCCGCACCGGTGAGCCCTTCGAGCAGAAGATCACCGTCGGCTACATGTACATCCTCAAGCTGCTCCACCTCGTGGACGACAAGATCCACGCGCGGAGCACGGGCCCGTACTCGCTCGTGACGCAGCAGCCGCTCGGCGGCAAGGCGCAGTTCGGCGGCCAGCGCTTCGGCGAGATGGAGGTCTGGGCGCTCGAGGCCTACGGCGCCGCGTACACGCTGCAGGAGATGCTCACCATCAAGTCCGACGACACGGTCGGGCGTGTGAAGGCCTACGAGGCGATCGTCAAGGGCGAGAACATCGCCGAGCCGTCGATCCCCGAGTCCTTCAAGGTGCTGCTGAAGGAGATGCAGTCGCTCGCGCTCGACGTGCACGTGCTCTCGGACGAGGGCCGCGAGGTGGAGGTGCGCGAGGAGGAGGACGAGCTCCTGCGCGCCGCCGAGGAGCTGGGCATCGACCTGTCGCCCGGCTCGCTCCGCGCGGTCGGCCGCGAGCCCACCGCCGAAGAGGCGGAAGAGGGGCAGGAGCGGGTCGACCAGGACGGCGAGCTCGCGCTGCCCGTGGACGAGACGCTCGGCGACCTCGACGACGTCGAGGTGTCCGAAGGCGAAGAGGCCGAGGAGGAAGCGGACGCCGAGGTCGGGCCACTCGGCGAGCCGGACCTCGTGGATCTGGAGCTCGAAGACTGATTCGGAGGACTAGTTCACCGTGCCGGACACCAGCGGGTGTCCGGCACGGGATACCAGAAAGGGCACTTTGATCGACATCAATGATTTCGACGCGATCCGGATCGGGCTCGCCTCGAGCAAGCAGATCCGCGACTGGTCCTCGGGTGAGGTCACGAAGCCCGAGACGATCAACTACCGCACGCTGAAGCCGGAGCGCGACGGCCTCTTCTGTGAGCGCATCTTCGGACCGACGCGCGATTGGGAGTGCTACTGCGGCAAGTACAAGCGCGTCCGCTACAAGGGCATCATCTGCGAGCGCTGCGGTGTCGAGGTGACGCGGCAGAAGGTTCGCCGCGAGCGGATGGGCCATATCGACCTGGCCGCGCCGGTCTCGCACATCTGGTTCTTCAAGGGCGTCCCGAGCCGCATCGGCTACCTCCTCGACATCGCTCCGCGCGAGCTCGAGAAGGTCCTCTACTTCGCGGCGTCGATCGTCACCGCGGTCGACGTGGAGAAGCGCGCGTCCGACGTGAACGCGCTCGAGGATCAGGTCAAGGCGGAGTCCGAGCGGATCTACGTCGACCGGGACGAGGCGCTCGCCGCGCTCGAGGACCGGCTGGCACGCCGGCGCGAGTACTTCGCGAAGGGCCGCGAGCGGAACTTCGACGAGGACGACGACTTCTGGGGCCGCGGCCTGTCGAACTGGGCGGAGGAGCAGGCGCTCCCGACGCTCGAGGACGTGCGCGGCCTCGTCGGCGGGCTCTTCGTCGAGCTCGTCGGCCAGATCACGACCGAGGACTCGAAGAAGATCCGCGAGCTCGTCCGCAACTCCGCGATCCGCGACGACCGCCGGCTTGCGCCGCGCGAGCTCGAGCAGGTCGCGACGGCCGCGGAGCAGATCCTGGCCGCGATCGCCCCGCTCGAGAAGCAGCTCGCCAAGGCGACCGGCGCCAAGAAGGGCGCGATCACGAAGCACATTCATCGCGTGGTCGACGGCCTGCTCGCCGGCGAAGAGCTGAACGAGGAGGATGCGGCGCTCGCAGCGGGCGTCGACATGAAGAACCTCGAGAAGGCGCGCGACCTCGGCAACGGGCTGCTCGTCGACGTGATCGAGGGGGCC
>DATAMX010000200.1:0-19149 GCA_036260475.1 Gaiellaceae bacterium
CTGGGTTGCGGCGACGCGCCCCCTGCAAACCCGCCTAGCGTCCGGCTCGGTTGCAAGGTGATCCGCACTATACGTCCGGTCCCGGGGGGAGTCAAGTAGCTCGGTCAAGTGATTCTCGAAAACGGCTGCTTCACCGGCTCCGCCGCTTATTTATGCCCTTTTTGGGGGATGGCCGAGGCGGACAACTTGCGTTTTGGTGAAGCGTAGGGTTCACTTCCCTCAGACCGCATGGCCCGAGAGACCGCACTCCGCAGCGTGGCCACGACGTCCGCTCTCCGCCTCGGAGAACGGCTTCGTCAGCTTCGCGTTGCCGCCGGGCTGACGCAGAGCGAGCTCGCGGGAGAGCGCTTCTCGAAGGAGTACGTCTCCCAGATCGAGCGCGGCAAGACGCGCCCGACGACGGAGACGATCGAGTGGCTCGCCGTCCGCCTCGGCTGCGACGCGGGCTTCCTCGCCAACGGCGTCGCGACCGACGAGCGCGGCCGGCTCGAGGCGGCTCTCGCCCGGGCCGAGACGATGATCGAGGCGCACCGCAACGAGGATGCGGCGGTCGAGTACCAGACGCTCGTCCCCGCGGCGCGATCGACCGGCATCCCCGAGCTCGAGGTCAGGGCACTCGTGGGAGCCGGCCGCACGCAGATGCGCATCGGAGCGCTCCGCTCGGCCCTCGACCTGCTGAACGACGCACGGGGCATCGTCGAATCCGGCAACTTCTCCGATCTCGAGCGGGCGGAGGTCTTCTACGCGATCGGGGTCTGCCGCTACCAGCTCAACAGCATCCAGACGGCGCTCGGCCTGCTGAACGAGGCGCTCGGCCTCGCGGAGCGCTCGGGCATGCCGTCCGATTCGCTCCGGTCGAACATCCTCTCGTGGCGCTCGCGCTGCTGGCGGCGCATGCGCGACTACGAAGCGGCGCGCGAGGACATCGAGCGCGCGCTCCAGCTCGCGGAGGACGCCGACGATCCGCGCACCATCGGGGACGCGTTCTTCCAGGCGTCGCTCGTCGCCGACCGCGAGGGCCACTGGATCCTCGCCCGCACGTACGCCGAGCGCGCCCGCGGCGCGTACGAGGCGCTCGCCGACAAGGTGCACGTCGGCCAGCTGACGAACAACCTCGGCGGCCTCAACTTCCTCCTCGGCAAGACCGACGAAGCGGTCTCGCTGCTCAAGGAGGCGTTCGGCATCGCGCTCGACACGGGGCGCGAGGCAGACGCCGCTCAGGCGGTGTCGTCGCTCGCCCAGATCCACCTGCGCACGGGCGACATGGAGCAGGCCGAGCAGCAGGCGCGACACGCGCTGCAGTTGCTCGACGGCCGCGAGGACTACCTCGACGAGATCGGGAGCGCGCACCTCGTGCTCGGACGTGCGCTGCTGTCGCAGGATCGCCTCGACGAGGCGGAGGCCGCATTCGGCTCCGCCGAGGCGAGCTTCGGCCAGCTCGGTTCGGCCAGCCATCGCGCCGCCGCCTGGGTCGCTCGCGGCGACCTCGCGGCACGGCGTGGCGACGACAGGCTCGCAGCCCACCTCTACCGCACCGCGGCCGAGGCGCTGCAGGATGTTCGCTTCTAATCGGGGAGGGAGGTGACACGGTGACCAAAACACGGCTCTTCACGCTTCTCATCGCAGCTGTGATGCTGGCGGCACTCCTTGGTGGGGTGAAGTACGGCACGGGCATGAGCGACGGGGGTTACTGGTAGGTCGTGGGACCGGGACCGAGCCGATCGATGGGCCGGTCCCAGGAGCTCTGCGGCTTCTCAGCTCACGCTCTCGTTCCTGCCTGACGGCGGAATCAACGTTTCCTCCCCCGTCAACACGGTGAAAACTGTGGCGTGGGCGCACGCTACGAGCGGACTCGTCGCGCGCTCCATGTCATGCGCGTTGCGAGGCGGAGCGGGGGCAGGCGTGTCCTTGCGGAGCTCGGAGTCGTCGGACGCCGGGAGGCGACCCGCGACGGTGCGCGCCGCTTCCGCTCCGCGCTCGAGGATCTCGGGACGACGTACATCAAGCTCGGTCAGCTGCTCTCGTCCCGGCCGGACCTGCTTCCGGACGTCTACATCGAGGAGCTGGGGCGGCTCGTCGACGAGGTGCCGCCCGAGCCGTTCGCAGCCATCCGGCAGGTGATCGACGAGGACCTGGGCGGCTCCGCCTTCGTCCGCATCGATCCCGAGCCGCTCGCGACCGCCTCGGTCGCCCAGACGCACCGCGCGCTGCTCGCGACCGGCCGCGACGTCGTCGTGAAGGTGCGCCGGCCGGGGATCGAGGAGCAGGTCGCGCTCGACCTCGCAGTCCTGCGCTCCAGCGCGCGCATGGCCGCGAAGCGCTCGGAGACGGCGGAGCTCCTACAGCTCGAGGCGCTCGCGGACGAGCTCGAGGTGCATCTCCGCGCCGAGCTGGACTTCGTCGAGGAGGCGCACAACACCGAGCTGATCGCCTCGATCGTCGAGCGCTTTCCCTCGCTCGTCGTGCCGGCCGTCGTCAGGCCGCTCGTCAGCGAACGCGTGCTCGTGCTCGAGCACATCGACGGCCAGAAGGTGGCGGCGCCGCACGGGCTCACGCCGGAGCAGGCGGCCGAGCTGGCGCGCGAGCTCTTTCGCGCATACGTGTTCCAGGTCGTCGTCGAGGGCGTCTACCACGCCGACCCGCACGCCGGGAACGTCCTGCTGACCGCGGACGGGCGGCTGGCCCTGCTCGATTTCGGCCTGCTGGGCCGCATCGACGAGGACACGCGCCGCGGGCTCGCGCTGCTCCTCCTCGCCATCGCGCAGAACCGTGCCGACGATGTCGCCGATCTCGTCATCGGGCTCTCGCTCACGACCGTCGGCTCCGACGAGGCCGGGTTCGTGCACGAGGTGCGCAGGGCGCTGCCGCGCTACCACCGGCGCCCGCTCGCCGGCATCCATGCCGGCCAGGCGCTCGCCGACCTGCAGCGTCTCGCGCTCGACCACGGCATCCGGCTGCCGACGAGCTTCGCGCTCGTCGGAAAGACGCTCGCGCAGGCGGACTCGATCGCACGCTCGTTGCACCCCGAGCTCGATCCAGTGGCTTTGATCGAGGAGCAGACGGTCGATGTGATGGTGCTCGAGACGGCCCATAGCCTGGAGCCGAACCGGCTGCTGGCGCAGCTCTACACGCAGCTCGACCCGTTGACGCGGATGCCGCGGCGCATCGGCCACCTCGTCGGCGAGCTGGAGCGCGGCACGCTCCGGATCGGCGTCGTCCCCACCGGCCTCGGCGAGCTGGAGCACAACCTGCGCTCGATCGCCAACCGGGTCGGCTCGGCGATCATCATCTCCGCGCTCCTGATCGGCTCGTCCCTCATCTTCATGTCCCACCGGGCGGAGTGGCTCGCGGTCGCCGGCTTCTCCCTCGCTGCCCTCCTCGGCGCCTACATGGTCTGGCGCATCGCCCGGACACCCGGCGAGCTGTAAGCTACGACCGGCATTACTTCAAAAGGGATAGTGAAGGAAGGAGTCGCAGATGGGACTGCAGATCGGTGACACCGCACCCGATTTCGAGGCCGACACGACGGAGGGGCACATCAGCTTCCACGATTGGATCGGCGACTCGTGGGCCGTGCTCTTCTCGCACCCGAAGGACTTCACGCCGGTGTGCACGACCGAGCTCGGCTACATGGCGAAGATCAAGCCGGAGTTCGACCGGCGCGGCGTAAAGGTGATCGGCCTGTCCGTCGACCCAGTCGACCGGCACGGCGACTGGGCGAAGGACATCGAGGAGACGCAGGGCTACGCGCCCAACTACCCGATCATCAGCGACGCCGACTTCGGCATCTCCAAGGCGTACGGGATGCTGCCGGCGAGCACCTCGGGCGATCCGCTCCAGCGCACTCCCGCCGACAACCAGACGGTGCGCAATGTCTTCGTGATCGGGCCGGACAAGAAGGTGAAGCTGATCCTCGTCTACCCGATGACCACGGGTCGCAACTTCGACGAGGTGCTGCGCGTGATCGACTCGCTGCAGCTGACCGCGAACCACAAGGTGGCGACGCCGGCGCAGTGGCAGCAGGGCGACGACGTCATCATCGCGGGCTCGGTCTCGAACGACGACGCGAAGGAGATCTTCGGCGAGTGGGAAGAGCCGAAGCCCTACATTCGCATCGTTCCTCAGCCGGGAGTGAAGACGCCGGCCTGAGGCGTCCCTTGCGATGCCGCATTCAGGGCGCGCGGGTCTCCCGCGCGCCCGTCTGCGATACCGGGCTCCAACGTCCGAACCTAGAAGATCGCGCTGTAGGCGTTGAGGGCGGGTTGACCGCCCAGGTGCGCATACAGCACGCGTGAGCCCGGCTCGATGCGGCCGTCCGTGACGAGGTCGATGAGCGCCGCCATCGACTTTCCCTCGTAGACGGGATCCGTGAGGACGCCCTCGAGCCGGGCGCACAACTCGATCGCCTCGATCGTCTTCGCGTCCGGGATGCCGTACGTTCCGGCGTGCCACTCGTCGAGGAGGACGACGTCGAGCTCGCGATCGGCGCCGATCGCTTCGGCTGTGCGTTGCGCGATGCGCGTGATCTGGTCGCGCGTCTGCTCGACGGTCGCCGACCCGTCGATGCCGAGGATTCGCCGCTCGCGCTCCTGCAGCGCGAACCCGGCCACCATTCCCGCCTGCGTCGAACCGGTGACCGAGCAGACGACGACCGTGTCGAAGAAGACGCCGAGCTCGGCCTCCTGTTGCGCAACCTCTTCTGCCCAGCGCGCGAAGCCGAGCCCGCCGAGCGCATGGTCGGAGGCGCCGGCCGGGATCGCGTACGGCTTGCCGCCGGCCGCGACCACCGAGTCGAGCGCGTCCTGCCAGCTGGGCCGGAACGCGATGTCGAAGCCCGCGTCGACGAGCCGCACGTCGGCGCCCAAGATCCGCGAGAGCAGGATGTTCCCGACCGTCTCGTAGTTGGGGTCGTCCCACTCGACCCAGTGCTCCTGCACGAGCACGCACTTCAGCCCGAGTCGTGCGGCGACGGCCGCGACCTGCCGCGTGTGGTTCGACTGCACGCCGCCGATCGACACCAGGGTGTCGCAGCCCTGTGCGAGCGCGTCGGCCGCCAGGTATTCGAGCTTCCGCACCTTGTTGCCGCCGTACGCGAGCCCGGAGTTGCAGTCCTCGCGCTTCGCCCAGATCTCCACGCGCCCGCCGAGATGCTCGGAGAGGCGCGGGAGCGGGTGCACGGGCGAGGGGCCGAACAGGAGATCGACGCGCGGAAAGTCGTCGAGCATCGGACCTACGGCACGTCGCCGTTGCTCGAGCCGACTCGCTCGATGACGACCTGCGGAACGCGAGCGTGCGGGCTGAGCCGCAGGCACATGCGAACGATCTCGGCGCAGTCTTCGGGACGGATCATCGCGTCCGGCTCGATGCCGGACCATTGCGCCATCGGCGTGTCGACGAATCCGGGACAGATCGCGATCGCGCGCACTCCGTCCGCGTCGAGCTCGCCGTTGAGCGACCGGGTGAGCGAGATGACCGCCGCCTTCGTCGCGCCGTAGGTGGCGAGGCCGGGCGTCGGAAGCGTCCCGGCGATCGACGCGAGGTTGACGATCCAGCCGTGCGATTCGCGTAGCAGCGGGATGGCCGCCTGCGTGACGAGGAAGAGCCCGCGCAGGTTGACGCCGAGCTGCAGGTCGAGATGCTTGGCCGGAAGATCCTCCACTCGGCCGCCGATGCCCAGGCCTGCGGAGTTGACGAGCACGTCGAGGCGGCCGAAGCGCTCGCGATGCTCTGCGACGAGCCGGGCGCAGTCGTTCTCGTCGGCGACATCCGCGGCGACGGCGGTCGCGCCGAGCTCGGCGGCTGCCGCCTGGACCTTCTCCGGCCGGCGGGAGGCGAGCGTCAGTCCGAAGCCCTCGTCGCGCAGCATGCGCGCGATCGCGAGGCCGATTCCCGACGAGCCGCCGGTGACGAGCGCTGCCCTCTCCACCGTGCGTACAGTAGATCGGGTGGAAGCTCCCGCGCTCACCGGCCTCACGGTGGGCGGCGGCTGCGCCGCGAAGTACTCGGCGGCCCGGCTCGAGGAGCTCCTGCGCGGATTCGTCCCCGCCGAGGCGGAAAACCTGCTCGTCGGCCTCGATCCCGCCGACGACGCGGCCGTCTACAAGCTCGACGACGAGCGCGCACTCGTCTTCACCGTCGACTTCTTCCCGCCGCTCGTCGACGACCCGGCGACGTTCGGCCGCATCGCGGCGACGAACGCCCTCAACGACGTCTTCGCCATGGGCGGCACGCCGTTGCTCGCGCTTTCCATCGCCGCGTTCCCGGAGGAGCTCCCGAACGACGTTCCGGCGCGTGTCTTCGCCGCCGCAGCCGAGACCGTGCTCGCTGCGGGCGCGGTGCTCGCGGGCGGGCACACGATCCGCGACGCAGAGCCGAAGTACGGGCTCGCGGTCGTCGGCACGGTGCATCCGAACGGCATCTGGCCGAAGGCGGGGTCGCGTCCCGGAGACGCGCTCTTCTTGACGAAGCCTCTGGGTACCGGCCTCGTGCTCGCCGCGAAGGGCGACATCGCCGAGGCCGTGCGCTGGATGACGACGCTGAACGCCGGCGCCGCCGATGCGCTGAGGCCGTTCGAGCCGAACGCGGTCACGGACGTCACGGGCTTCGGGCTCTTCGGTCACGCGCACGAGATGGCGACGCGGAGCGGCGTGCGCATCCGGCTCGACGCGTCCGCGATGCCTGCGCTCGAGGGCGCCCTCGAGGCGGCGCGCGCGGGCGTGCGCACCGGCGGCGATCCGCGCAACCGCGAATACGCGCCGGTCGAGGCGAACGGAGTCGACGAGGCGCTGCTCGCGCTCGGCTACGACGCCCAGACGGCGGGAGGCCTGCTCATCTCGCTTCCGGCGGACAAGACGCTCTCGCTCGAGAGCGAGTTCCGCGCCCGCGACCTGTTCCTCCGCCGCGTCGGCGTCGTCGACGAAGGCGTCGGCGTATCGGTCAGCTAAGGCGTCGCTCGCGATGCCGGCCTAAGAGGAGGCGCCGATTCATCGGCGCCTCCTCTAGAGCAGCTCGCGCTTGCGCGCGAGGATCGACTTGCGCTTCTCGGCGAGCTCGGCCTCGAGCCGCTTCAGCTCGTCCATCCGGTGCCGGACGAGTCCCAGCTGTGTCTCGACGTGCGGTAGCGCTGCGTCGAGCAGCTGCAGCCGCTCGGAATCGGAGTCGCTCTCGCGGAACTGCCTGCGGATCGCCGCGCGTGCCTCCTCCGCCTCGACGAGCTGCTTCAGCTCCTCGAGCGAGAGGTTGAGCAGGTCGCGCAGCCGCGTGAGCTCGCTCAGCCGCTCGACGTCGTTGTCGTCGTAGGCGCGGTGCTCGCCCTTGCGGCGCGCCGCCGGCCCGGGGAGCAGTCCGATCTCCTCGTAGTAGCGGATCGTGCGCGGCGTGAGCCCGGTCCGCTCCGCGACTTCGCCGATGCGGATCATGCCGCCTCCGCCTCGAGGATCTCGTCGAGCGTGACGTCGTCGCCGCCCACATGGGCGGGACGCATCAGGGACACGGCTGCGCCGACCAGCGAGACGCCGGTGAGCACCCAGAGCGCCATGTGCATGTTGGCGATGAAGGGATCGAGCTGCTTCGCCGAGAGGCCGGAGGTGATGCCGGAGAAGATCTTGAACAGGACCGTCGTCGGAATCGCAGAGGTCACGACCGCCATGACGAATGCGATCGAGATCACGGCACCGGTGTTCTGCAGCATCACGCGTGCACCGGCGGCGATACCGCGCCGGTGCACGGGAACGACGCCCATCATTGCCGACGTGTTCGGGCTGTTGAACATGCCCGAGCCGACCCCGACGAGCAGGAGCCACAGCGCGCTCCACACGTATGCGGTGTGCGCCTGCAGCGTCGTCATTCCGGCAAGCCCGGCCGCGGAGACGAGCATGCCGAGCGCCGCGAGGCCGCGAGAGCCGTGCCGGTCGGCCGCCATCCCCGCGAGCGGCGAGGAGATGAGCATGCCGATCGCCATCGGCGCGAGCTCGAGGCCGGCCACGATCGGCGACTTGCCCTGCGGTCCCTGGAAGTAGAAGACGAACAGGAACATCAGCGCGAAGCGGGAGAGCCCGTTGATGAAGGCCGCGCCCGACGCGGCGGCGAAGAGCTTGTTCCCGAAGAGCGAGAGGTCGAGCATGGGCGCGCGCCCGTGCCGCTCGATGAGCACGAAGATCGGGAGGAACACGATCGCGGACGCGAAGCCGGCGATGACGAGCCGGTCGTTCCAGCCCGTCAGGCCTCCCTTCGAGAGCGCGAGCACCAGACCGGTCAAGCCGACGACGTACGTCGTCGTCCCGACGAGGTCGAGCCCGCGTTCCTTGTCGCGGCCGGAGGTCTCGTGCAGCACGAGATACGCCCACGCAGACCCGATCAGCCCCAGCGGGACGTTGAACCAGAACACCCACGGCCACGCGATCGCGACGAGTGCGCCGCCGAGCACCGGACCGATGACGAGGCCGACCGCCGCCACCATCGTGTTCGTGCCCATCGCAAGCCCGAGCTCCTCCTTCGGGAACGCGTCGGTGACGAGCGCGGCCGCGTTCGCGAAGAGGAACGCGCCGCCGACGCCCTGCAGCACGCGCCAGAGGATGAGCACGGTGCCGCTGCCGGCAAAGCCGGCGCCGAGCGACGCGGCGGAGAAGACGAGGAAGCCGAGCACGTACGCGTGCTTGCGGCCGAAGAGATCCGACAACCGGCCCGCCGTCAGCACGAGGACCGTGGAGACGATCATGTAGACGAGGATGACCCAGACGAGCTGGAGCAGGGTCGTGTGCAGGCTGCGCTCCAGGTCCGGGAGCGCAATGATGAGCGTGCCGGAGTTGACCGTGGCAAGGAGCATCCCCAGGCTCGTGCAGGAGAGCACCCACCATTTGTAGTGCCGACTATGTCTGCGACTGCGAAGAAACCTCATTCTTACGTCAACGTTAGTTTAGCACCGACCCCCGGGGTCTTGCGGGCCGTCGCCTGGTCGGCTGTCGGCTGCCTCGTCCTCATCGTCGCCACGGGCGCGACCGTGCGCCTCACCGGGTCGGGGCTCGGCTGCCCGCATTGGCCCACCTGCACGAGCACGCACGCACTGCCGAAGGGCTACCACTCCGACATCGAGTTCGCGAACCGCGTCGTCTCGGCGCTCACCGTGCTCTCGACGCTCGCGCTCGCGGTCGCCGCCTGGCGCACGCCGGCGTTCGGTCGCCGCGGTCGGTGGCTCGCGACCGCGGTGTTCGCCGGAACGCTCGCGCAGGCGCCGCTCGGCGCGATCACCGTTTACTACGACCTGAACCCGTACCTCGTCATCTCGCACCTGTTGCTCTCGCTGACCGTGCTCGGCCTCGGCGTCCTCACGTTGCTCGCCGCGTACGACGGCGGGCCGGCGCTCCCGGCGATCGCGCGTGCCGGCGGCGGCACCCTCCTCCTCGCGGTGGCGGTACTCGTCGTCACCGGGACGCTCTCGACCGCCGCCGGGCGCTTCCCCGGAAGCAACGGGACTCAGGTCGTCGAGCGGATCGGTAACTTCCACGACGCCGTGTGGCTGCACGTGCGCGCCGTAGCCGCGTTCGGGATCGTCTTCCTCGTGCTCGCCGCGTGGGCGTGGACGAAGCGCGCCCGCTGGCCGTGGCTCATCCGCGCGTGCGCCGGCCTGCTCGCGATCCTTCTCGTCCAGATGGGGATCGGCGAGTGGCAGTACCGTCGCTACGGGGTCATTCCGTGGTGGGCGGTCGTCGCGCACGTCGCGATCGCCGCGCTCTTGTTCGCGTGGACGGTCGGCCTGGTGGCCAGGCTCTGGCGGCCCGTACGTCACTAGACTCCGAGAATGTCCGAGCTGAACGTCTCGTTCACGCCGACCCTCAAGCGGCCGGTGTTGATCGCCGCGTTCCGCGGCTGGAACGACGGCGGCCAGGGTGCGTCGCTCGGAGCCGCCTATCTCGCCAAGCAATGGGGTGCCGCGCGCTTCGCGGAGATCGAGCCGGAATCGTTCTTCGACTTTCAGGCCGTGCGGCCGCACGTGTCGCTCGTCGACGGCGAGACGCGCCGGGTGGAATGGCCGGACAACGGCTTCTTCCACGCATCCATCCCGGGTGCGGACCGCGACGCGGTCCTCCTGCTCGGCATCGAGCCGAACCTTCGCTGGCGCACGTTCTCCGGTCTCGTGCTCGAGCTCGCGCACGACCTCGGCGTGGAGATGGTGGTCACGTTCGGGTCGCTGCTCGCCGACGTGCCGCACACGCGGCCGGCGCCGGTGACCGCGGCCGCGACTGATCCCGCGCTCGTCGCCGAGCTCGGCCTCGAGGCATCTCGTTACGAGGGGCCGACGGGGATCGTCGGGATCGTGCACGACGGATGCCGCGAGGCGGGCATCGCCTCGGTCAGCCTGTGGGCCGCCGTGCCGCATTACGTGTCGCTCGCGCCCAGCCCGCGCGCCGCCTTGTCGCTCGTGCGCCGGTTCGGCGACCTGATGCACGTGGACGTCGACCTGAGCGAGCTCGAGACTGCAGCCGAGGAGTACGCCGAGCAGGTGAGCGAGGCTGTCTCGACCGATGCGGAGACGCAGGCGTACGTCGAGGAGCTCGAGCAACGCGTCGACGCGCTCGCGCCGGAGGGCGACCTGCCGTCCGGCGAGTCGCTCGCGGCGGAGCTCTCCCGCTTCCTGCGCGAACGCGAGGAGCAGGACGAGGGCCCGGAAGGGCCTGCCGTCTAGAAGTGGTCATCCGCGGCTTCGCGGGCGCCGCCGGTCTCGTGCTCGTCCTTGCCGGAGGCGTGTTCCTCTTTCAAGGCATCGGCGTGCTCGGCGGGTCCTTCATGAGCGGCAGCACGAAGTGGGCAGTCATCGGCGCGCTGCTCGTCGCTGCCGGGTTCGGGCTGCTCGCCGCCGCGCGCTTCCGGAGCCGATGAAGGCGCTACTCGAGGCCGTCGCGTTCGGGCTCGAGCTCGCCGCTCTGGCCGCGTTTGCGCTCTGGGGTGACAACGTCGGCGGCCTTGCGCTCGCCGTCGCGCTGCCCGTCCTCGTCGCCGCCGTCTGGGGTTACGCGCTCTCGCCGCGGGCGCGGCTGCGCATTCCTCGCCGGCCCAAGCTCGCGGCTCGCGTCGGCGTCCTGCTGCTCTCCGCCGTCGCGCTCTGGGCTGGCGGCCACCGCGGATGGGCCGTCGCTCTCGGACTCGCGATTCTGATCGACAACGCCCTGCTCACCGTTCTCGGCTGACGCCTTGCGCCGGCGTCGCCGACGCTTCGGTGCGGCCGACGGTGCCTCTTGCGTTTCCTGCGCCGACGGCGTGGCGGTCACGGGCGCCTCGCCCGCGATCTTCTTCTTGCGCCGGCGTTTGCGGCGACGGTTGCCCGAGGGCTGCTTCGGCGCGGGAAGATTCTCGGACAGGGCGAGCGCGACTTCCTGGACGGCGCCGAGCTGTTCGCGCGCCTCGTCGAGGAGCTTCGTGGCCCGCGGCGTGTAGCCCTCCGCGGAGGCGAGGAGCGCGGCGCCGACCTGGATGGGCTGCTCGAGCGCGGTCTTGACGAGCCGTCCTGCATTCTCTTCGTGGCGGTGGCCACGCGAGTTCGCGAGCGCGCCCAGGAGGCGCTTCGCCTCCGGATACTCCGTCGACGCGCGCCGGTCCTGCACCTTGCGGGTCGCGCGGGCAAGGCGCCACGTCCAGCGCTCGAGGATCTGGTCGGGCGCGTCCGGCTTGCCGTCGGCGATCGCACGCAGGAGCACGCGGATTCCCGCGAGACGCTCCTTCTCCCACGTCGGCGCTTGGGTCACGAGCGTCACGAGATCGTCGAAGTCGGCGCGCTCGACGCGCATCGACACGCGATCTTGCAGTGCCATCAGCCGCAGTCGCCGGTTCGGGTTCTCCGCGGCGGCGGTGGAGAGGAACTGCTCCATCGCGCCCTTGCTCGCGCGGCCCTCGGTCAGCTTCTGGACGAAGGACGAACGCTCGTCGAAGCGGATCTGCCTGCCTGCGATCGTCGCCCAGTAGCGCTGCTCGTCCTCGTCGAGGAAGCGCGGGTCGACACGCTGCCACTCCCGCAGGATGACCGCAATGCGGCGCCGCACGTCGGGCGTCACCGGAACGAGCCACGGCGCCGGCGTCAGGCGGCGGCGCGCTCTGCGTTGCGCGCGACGGCGCGGCGCAGGGGTGACGCGGGCGCCCTCGCGATAGAAGTCCGCGTCGAGCAGCGAGTGCAGCGAGACGACGCGTTCATTGTGCGTCGCGCCCTTCGGGACGAAATCGACGACGATACCGGCTTCCTTGCGCGGATGCATGCGCATGATCCGGCCGATGCGCTGCTGGTAGACGCGCTTCGACGCGGTCGGCGCGAGATGCATGCACACCGTCGCGCGCGGCGAGTTCCAACCCTCGGCGAGCAGCTGTGCATTGATCAGGACGTTGATCTCGCCGCGTTCGTAGGCCGCGAGCGTCTCCGCCAGCCGGACGGGCGGCGTGCGTCCCGAGACGGCCTCCGCCTTGATCCCGGCGGCACGAAACTCCTGCGCGAGGTTGTACGCATGGTCGACGCCGGCTGCGTAGACGATTCCCGGCGTGTTGTCGAAGCGATCGCGGTACAGGCTCGCGGCGGCCTGGTTCAGAGCCTGGTGGTCGAGCGTCTTGGCGAGGATCTCCTGATCGAAGTCGCCGCCGACGATCGGCACCGAGTTGATCGCCGCCACCGGCGGGACGCGCAGGCACCGGAGCGGCGCAATGAGCCCGCGCCGCGCGGCGTCCTGGAGCGGCAGGTCGTCGACCGAGGCGGGGAAGACGTCGGAGACCTGCTTCGCGATCAGCTGCTCGGTCGCCGTCATGCCGATGTAGATGGGCTCCGGGAACGAGCGGATCGCAGCGGATGTCTTTTCCCCGAGCGCGGTGTGCGCCTCGTCGCAGATGACGAGCTGGTACGCGTCGCGGCTGATCGTGTCGACGTGCCGTGCGAACCACGCGTACGTCTGGATCGTGAGCGGATTCGTATGGGCCGGCTCCTTGCCGCTCTCGATCGCGTCGGTGAAGCGATCGCCGTAGCCCTCGTCGGTCAGGTCGCGCGTGAATTGCGAGACGAGCAGCCGCCGATGCGTGAGGATGAGGACGCCGAGCGTGCGCGCCGCCTCGACGAAGCCCGCCGCGGCGATCGTCTTGCCGGACGCCGTCGGGTGACGGAAGCGGTACCGCCGGATCGCACCCGGATCCTGCTCGGGCGTCAGCTCCTCCTCGCCCTCTTCCTCGACCTCGACGAGCGGCTCGTCCTCTTCGGCTTCCTCTTCCTCGACCTGCGCCAGCTCGGCGACCGTCAGCACGTGGCCGTTTCCGTTCTCCTTCTCCTCCTCGCGCTGCGCGGCAGCGATCAGCTCCGTGAGCATCCCGGCGAGCGCGTCGACCTGGTGGCGGCGCAGCGCCGTGCCGCTCTTCGTTCGCGGCTCGGGCTCCGCCAGGATGCGCTCGAGGCCGAGCATGAGGCCGAAGCGGACCTTCCAGTGCGTGCTTGGGGCGGTCTTGCCCTCCTCGATCTCGACGACCGCCTCGTCCAGCGCGCGTCGCCGGGCGGTGCCGAGAGCAAGGACCTGTGCCGCATCTTCTCCCTCGCGCAGGAACGGCTCACCGGCCCACGCCTCCGCGCGGTATGCCGCGGCGGCGAGCGGGTCGTTCGCCTCCGCAAAGGTCGTCGTCTGCTGAATGGCTTCTTGCATATGCGCAGCACGAGCGGTGCTGCAGGCCTTCCAAAGGTGGCGCCGCTCGACGAGTCCCCTGGGCGAGCCGCGCTCCGGAAAGCATACCCCGCGTTGGCGGAGCGTCAACCCACGGAGGGCCCTCGGTGGGTTACGACCCCAGGCCTCCGAAGACCGCGAAGGGGTTCTGGGGAGCCGTTTCCCAGACGAGCTCGCCGCCCGGCTCCGCCTGTCCGTGCAGGCGCGCCGCCAGCGCCTCGGCGTCCTCCCTGGAGGCCGTGCCCACGATGAGGTAGTGGAATCGGCGCACGGGGTTGTACCCCTCGCCCTCGAGCGTCCCCGCGAGCGACCTCGCCTCGTCGCGTGAGCCGCACTCGACCCGCACCTCCCACGGCGCGTAGCCGCGGTCGAGCTCCTCTTCTTCCCATGTCTCCCCGGCCGGCTCGTCGTCCCAGCGTTCCTCTTCCTCGAGCCAGTGCTCGACCCGGGTCGCGTGCGCTGCACCGCCGAGGCTGCGCAGCTGGGCCTCGATCACGCCGTGGGCACGCTCGGCCTCCGGGCGCGAGGAGGCGTACACGAAGATCTCGTCGCCGTCGCGCGACACGGCCAGCCGGCGCTTCTCGAGCTCCCGGGCGAGCTCGCGCGCCTCCTCGTCGAGATCGGCGCTGAGCCGGTCGAGCAGGCCGCCGACGTGCGTCTCCTCGACCTCGATGCGGATGCGCCAGTCGTCTGCCACGGGCGGCGAGCTTATCTAGTGCAGGGAGATGCGGTCCGGGGGCCAGTACGTGAGCAGCACCGGGCCGATGAGGCTGTGCCGCGGCACCGAGCCCCAGACGCGCGAGTCGCACGAGTGGATGCGGTCGTCGCCGAGGAAGAAGTAGTGCCCGGCCGGGACGTGCCACGTGCCGGATTCGGCGTCGCGGAGCGCGGGCTCCACGTACGGCTCGGCGAGCGGCTTGCCGTTTACGGAGACGATCCCCTTTCGTTCCGTGACGGTGTCGCCGGGAAGCCCGATCAGCCGCTTGACGAACGTGGAGCCGCCGTCGCCTGCGCCGCATCTCGCCGTGGCAGGCGGTGCGGTGAAGACGACGATCTGTCCGCGCTTCGGGCTCTCGAAGTCGTACGCGAGGCGGTTGACGAGCACGCGGTCGTTCGTTCCGGCGAGACAAAAGTCGCCCGGCCGGGCGCAGTGCAGCGTCGGCTCCATCGACGAGGACGGGATCCGGTACGGCTTGGCGACCTCGGCTTCGAACACGAGGACGAAGCCGATGGCGAGGACGATCGTCACGAGCCAGTCGACGACCCGGCGCCACGGCTGCGGGAAGGGCATGCCTCCTACGATAGAGCCGCGGTCGCCGTTCCGCGTGTCACCGCGCCGCCGAGGAAGAGCGGCCAGCCTGCACCGAGGATCAGGCACGCGTCGACGTCTGCAGGATCGGCGACGACTCCTTCGGCGAGCAGGTGCTGGACCTCGTCCGCGACTGCGTCGAGCGCCCGCCGGCGGATCTCCTCGAGCGTCCACGGCTCGCCGCCGGCGGCCGCCGCGAGCGGGAAGCGGTCCGGCCAGGCGGCGTGCATCGTCTCGAGCACGTGCTGAGCGACCGCGGGGCCGACCATCTCCCGCAGCACGGAGGGCGCCATCGGCATGCCGAGGGAAAGGATGGCCTCGTCCGCGTCCTCGACGGTGTTGCCGTTCTCAATCGCGTCCATCAGCACTGTCGTCATGCGCGTGAGGAGCCGGTTGACGACGAAGCCGGGTGCGTCGCCGACGAGCACGCCGCGCTTCTTCAGCCTCTTGACGACGTCCCATGCGGTCGCGAGCTGCTCGTCCGTCGTGTGCGTCGTGCGGGCGATCTCGACGAGCGGCATCACCGCCACGGGGTTGAAGAAGTGCAGGCCGACGTCCGCGCCCATCGCCTCCACGGAAAGCGACGACGTATTCGTCGCGAGGATCGCATCCGGCGCGACCTTCTTCACCTCGGCGAAGACCTCGCGTTTCACGTCGAGCTCCTCGAACACCGCCTCGAGCACGAGGTCGCAGCCTTCGAACTGCTGCCAGCCCGTGCCGCCGTCGACGATCGTCGCGAGGAAGGGCTTCACGTCGCTGCGAATCGACGCGAGCGCGTCGTCGACGCGGGACTGCTCGAGATCGCGTAGGACGACCGGGACCTCGAGCCTGCGCAGGAAGAGCGTGGCCAGCTGCGTCGCCATCAGGCCCGCGCCGACGATGCCGACCTTCCGGATCGCCCGCGGCTTCGCGTCCGGCAGGTTCGGTGGTCGCTTCGACCGGCGTTCGACGACGGTGAACGCATAGGCAGCCGCCCGCGCCTGCGGGCTGACGAGCAGGTCCGCCATCGCCTGCTCCTCGGCGGCGTAGCCCTCCTCGACCGTCCAGTCGCGCGCAGCCGCGATGAGCTCGAGCGCGACGTACGGCGCGTGTGTCGCTCCGTGCACCGCATCGTCTACGCGCGCGCGCGTCTTGCGCACAACCGTCTCGAGCTCCGACCAGTCCGGCTCTTCGCGCTCGATCGACAGCGATGCCGCGAAGGCGAGCGACTCGTCCACGAACTCGACGGGCTCGAGCAGAAGGTCGGCGATACCGAGCTCGACCGCCTCCTCGGCTTTGAGCAGCCTGTTCTGCCGCAAGGGGTTGAGGACGATCACCCGCGCCGCCGCCTCCGGCCCGACGAGCCGCGGCAGCAGCTGCGTGCCGCCCCACCCCGGGATGATCGAGAGGGCGACCTCGGGGAAGCCCACGTGGCGGACGTTCGCGGCGATCGTGCGCGCGTCGCAATGCAACGCGAGCTCGAGCCCGCCGCCGAGGCACGCGCCGTTGATCGCTGCCACTGTCGGGAACGGCAGCGCACGAATGCGCGCGAACAGCGCATGGCCTGCGCGAATGCCCTCTCGTGGATCCTCGATGCCTTCGAACTCGTCGATGTCGGCGCCGACGCAGAAGACGAACGGCTTGCCCGTGAACACCGCTGCGCTCCAGTCGCCGCGCTCCAGCTCGTCGAGGACGGCGACCGCGGACGCGAATGCGGACCGGCCGAGCGTCGTGGGCACGTGGTAGTCCTCGCCGTTGTCGATCGTGACGAGCGCGATCGAGCCGGCGCGGTTCAGCTTGAACGTCGTGTCAGCCAACGTTCTCCCACAAGATCGCGGCGCCCATCCCCATGCCGACGCAGAGCGCAGTCAGCCCGTACCGGCCGCCGCGCTCGCGCAGGCCGTATGCGAGCTGCGCGACGAGCCGGACGCCGGTCGCCGCGAGCGGATGCCCGCACGCGATGGCGCCGCCGTACGGATTGAGGCGCGGATCGTCGGCCGGAATCCCGAGCTCGTCGCACCACGTCAGCACCTGGACGGCGAAGGGCTCGTTCAGCTCGAAGAGGTCGACGTCGTCGAGCGTGATGCCGGCCTGCTCGAGCACGCGCTTCGTCGCCGGCACGGGGCCGATGCCCATCAGGTGCGGCTCGACGCCCGCATACGCATATCCGACGAGTCGAAGCTTCGGCTCCAGCCCGAGCTCGCCGACGGTCTCCTCGGCTGCGAGGAACGCGGCCGTCGCACCGTCCGTCAGCCCGGCCGAGTTGCCTGCGGTGACGCGGCCGCCGGCGCGGAACGCAGGCTTCAGCGCGGCGAGCCCGTCGAGGCTCGTGTCGGCGCGCAGGAACTCGTCGCGCTCTGCGAGCTTCCAGCCGTCGACGCCGAAGACCGCCATCGACACGACGGTCTCACGCATGACGCCGTTCTCCCACGCGGCGGCGGCACGCTGCTGCGACACGAGCGCGTACTCGTCCGCGCGCTCGCGCGTGACGGCGGGAAAGAGATCGTGGAGGTTCTCCGCCGTTCGCCCCATCACCGCCGCGGACTCGTCGATCAGCCGCTCGGAGACGAAGCGCGGGTTGAAGTCGACGTCGTCGCCCATCGGGTGATGGCCCATGTGCTCGACGCCTCCCGCGAGCGCGACATCCGCCGCGCCGAACGCGATCTCGCCGGCCGCCGCGGTGAGCGCCGTCAGCGCGCCGGCGCACATGCGGTCGACCGCGAAACCCGGCACCGTGTGGGGAATGCCTGCGAGGAGCGCGACGTCGCGGCCGAGCGTGAGGCCCTGGTCCCCGACCTGCGCCGTCGCGGCGAGGACGACGTCGCCGATGCGCTCCGGCGGGACGGCAGGATTCCGTCGCAGCAGCTCGCGCACAGCCTTCACAGCCAGGTCGTCGGCGCGCGTGCGCCAGAACTGCCCCTTCGGCCCGGCCTTGCCGAACGCCGTGCGCACACCGTCCACGAAGAAGACTTCGCGCAGCTCCCGCATGACTGAATAGTCAATCAGACGCTCGTAGACTCCCGGAGTGACCTGGAGCGAGCAGGCCGCGGCCGCGATCGCGCGCTACGAGGGTGGGGAGTCGCGCGGCCTCGACCAGCGGCAGCTGACGCAGCTCGCGAACACGGCGTGGGCGGCCGGGCTCTGCCTGCTGATGGACGGGCGCCGCGACGAGTCGGCCGTCTGGCTGCGCCGCGCCGCGGAGCGCTACCGCGAGAGCTGGGGAGACGCACCGGCCGACTCGTGGGGCCGGCCGATCGCGGCGATGAAGGCGCTGCTCCTCGCCGGCGACGACGCATCCGACGCTGCACGCTGGGCGCTCGACGCGGGCGCCGCAGAGTCGGAGTCTCCGATCGGCCGGTACGCGGCGACGCTCGCGCTCATCGTGCTGCACCGCGACGCGGAGGCGCGCGTGCTCGCCGAGACGCTCGTCGGCCGCGACGACTTCCCGCGCGACGTCGCCGACGCGCTGTGGATGATCGCCGGGTTCGACCGCACCGAGTACGCCATTGCGATCGAGAACCTGATCGAGGATTTCGAGGCGCGCGCAGACTTCCTCGAGGGCGTGCGCGTCGCCGACACCATCCTCGTGCTGCAGGTCCTCGCCGGCGACCGCGAGATGGCCGTCGACCTGCCGCCCGGCTTGAGCCCCGCCTGAAAGTGCTGCTGCCCGCCTGAAAGTGCTGCGCACTTTCAGGCGATGGAGGTTCCCGCTTCGCGGGAGCGCCCGCGGGCGGAGCCCGCGAGCTTTTAGGGTCGTCGGCGTAGGGATTGTTCTGCGCGGGCGATTGCTTCGGCTGGAAGGTCTACTGCCTTAAGCGCCCCACCCATCTGACCATCTCGGGCCGGAGCGAACGCGAAGCGTTCGAGCCGGCCGCACCAGCGTGCGGGGATGGGCGAAGCCCACCACCGCACGCGCAGAACCAAACCCTCGCCCGACACCCTCAAGAGCTCGGCGGCTTTGCCGCCGAGCGCTCCCGCGAAGCGGGACCCTCTATCGCCTGAAAGTGCAAAGCACTTTCAGGCGAGGTTGCGCAGCACTTTCAAGACATCAGCGGCGGTGAACGGCCACAGATAGAGCGCGCGCTCGTAGCCGTTCGCGTCCACGACGTATGCGGCCTCGGTGTGCACGATGTTGTGCACCTCGACGCCGGCGATCTTCTTCGCCTGGTCGAGCACGCCGATGTCGTA
>DATAMX010000015.1:0-14402 GCA_036260475.1 Gaiellaceae bacterium
ACCGTGAACTCGATGTCCTGCATGTCCCGGTAGTGCTGCTCCAACCGCCCCATCGTTTCGAGCAGCTGCTCGTACGGCTCCGGCAGCCGCTTCGCCATCTCCTCGAGCGGCTGCGGCGTGCGGATGCCGGCCACGACGTCCTCGCCCTGGGCGTTGACGAGGTACTCGCCGTACACGCCCTGCTCGCCCGTCGACGGGTTGCGCGTGAAGCAGACGCCGGTCGCGGAGCTGTCGCCCTTGTTCCCGAACACCATCTGCACGACGTTCACGGCGGTCCCGAGGTCGTCGGGAATGCCGTAGGTGCTCCGGTACACCTGCGCGCGCGGCGTGTTCCACGACTCGAAGACCGCGGTGACTGCGCGCCGGAGCTGTTCGCGCGCGTCCTGCGGGAACTCGGCGCCGATCTCACCGGCGTAGATGCGCTTGAACTCCTCCGTCGTCGCTTCCGGGTCGTCGCCGTTCGCGCGGAAGCGGTCGCCGGCGATCCCGTCCACCGTCTCGCCGAACATCTGCACGAGGCGCCGGTAGCAGTCGAACGCGAACCTCGGGTTTCCGGTCGCCTGCGCGAGGCCGCGCACCGCGACGTCGTTCAGCCCGACGTTGAGGATCGTGTCCATCATCCCCGGCATCGACACGGCGGCACCGGAGCGCACCGACACGAGGAGCGGGTCCCGAGGGTCGCCGAATCGCTTCCCCGCGCGCGCCTCGAGCCGCGCGATGTGCTCGTCGATCTCCTTCTCGAGGCCGGCCGGGATGCCGCCGTCGCGCATGTACGCGCGGCTCGCGTCCGTCGTGATCGTGAACCCGCTCGGCACCGGGATCCCGAGCTGTGTCATCTCGGCGAGGCCGACGCCCTTGCCGCCCAGAAGATCCCTGCCGCCAGCCGACGGCTCGTCGAAGTCGTATATGTACCGGCTCATGGGCGGCGATAGTCAATCACGGCGGATCGTCGGCATGGGTGGATTCCCCGGCCCGGCGGTCTGGGAACACGTCCTCGAGCTCGCAGGCGGCCGCAGGGTGCTCGCCGACCGGACGGCGAGCCCGCAGCACCTCGACCCGGTCGAGCTGCCCGGCGAGCTCACCGACCTCTCGTTCTACCCTTGGCCGCCCGAGAACCTGCCCCAGCTCGCGCTCGGCTCGGACGTCATCCTCGTGTGCGGCGGCAACACGGCGAACATGCTCGCGGTGTGGCGCCTGCACGGCTTCGACCGGATCCTGCGCGAGGCGTGGGAGGCCGGCGTCGTGCTCGCCGGCTGGAGCGCCGGGCTGATCTGCTGGTTCGAGGCGGGCGTCACGGACTCGTTCGGGCCGCAGCTCGAAGGCCTGCGCGACGGGCTCGGCTTCCTCCCCGGGAGCGCGTGCCCGCACTACGACACCGAGGAGCGGCGGCGGCCGGTCTACAACGCGCTCGTCGGCGACGGCTTCCCGGCGGGGCTCGCCCTCGACGACGGAGCCGCCGCGCACTACGTCGGGACGGAGCTGCGCGAGATCGTCGCGTCGGGCCCGGCCGCCCGCGGCTACCACGTCGGTCCCGACGGCGAGGTCCCCCTCCCCGCGCGCGCCTTGTCAGCGCCGGGCTGATCCCGAAGAGGCCGGACGGCGGCGGGCTCGGAACTCCGCGAGCCACGCCACCGCTCGCAGGCCCATCCAGATCGGCGTCAGCAGCACGTAGAACACGAAGTCCGCGACGACGATTAGCGACCACCACAGGATCCAGTAGCGGACCGGCACCGAGCCTTTCTCATTTCTCATCGCTGCGCTCCTCCACGACGCGCAGAACGCGGTGCGCGGTCTCCTCGATCGACAGCTCGGAGATGTCGATCACCGGACAGCCGAGCCGCCGGTGCAGCTTCGCCGCCTGCTCGAGCTCCTCGTAGATCTCCACCAGCTCGGCGTACTGGCGGTTGCGCGCGCCGCTGCCCATCGTCCGCATGCGCGCACGGCGGATCTCTGCGAGCCGGTTCGGGTCGATGGTCAGGCCGACGATCTTGCGCGTGTCGATGTCGAACAGCTCCTTCGGCGCCTCGATCGATTTCACCACCGGGACGTTCGCCGCCTTGTAGCCGAGATAGCCGAGGTAGATCGAGAGCGGCGTCTTCGAGGTGCGCGAGACGCCCACGAGGACGATGTCGGCCTCCTGGAGGCCGCGGCCGACACCGTCGTCGAACCGCACCGCGAACTCGATCGCCTCCATGCGCTTGAAGTACGCCGAATTGAGCGGTGGGCGCGAGCCCGGCGTCATCTTCGCGCTCATCCCCGACACCCGGGCAACCGCGTCGATCGGCTGGCCGAGCAGGTCGCAGTAGTGGAGCTTCGCGCGGCGGCACAGCCTCCGCATCTCCTCGCGCAGCTCGGGCTTCACGATCGTGTACACGACGACGGCGGGCCGTCCACGCATCCTGTTCACGGCCAGTTGCAGGTCGTCGGCGGACTCGACGCGCGGATGCCGGATCTCGACGAACTCCTGCTCCGGGAACTGCGCCTCGAGCGCCTGCACGAGCCGCGCCGCCGTCTCGCCCGTCGCGTCGGAGACGACATGCAGCTCCACTGGCACGGTCGGCATCCGCGCTAGTGTCGCATCGATGACCGAGGTCACCATGGACAAGATCGTCTCGCTGTGCCGGCGGCGCGGCTTCGTCTTCCCGTCGTCCGAGATCTACGGCGGGCTCGGTTCGGCGTACGACTACGGCCACTACGGAGTCTTGACGAAGAACAACATCAAGGCGCGGTGGTGGGAGGCGATGATCCAGGAGCGCGAGGACATCGTCGCGCTCGACTCGGCGATCATCCTCAACCCGCGCGTCTGGGAGGCATCCGGCCACGTCACCGGATTCACCGACCCGCTCGTGGACTGCAGGACGTGCAAGCTCCGCTTTCGCGCCGACCATCTGGAGCAGTCGGCCTGCGGCCGCAAGCCGTCGAAGCGGCCCGGAGAGACGCCGGACTGCGACCTCACGGATGCCCGCCAGTTCAACCTCATGTTCAAGACGCAGGTCGGCGCGCTCGAGGACAGCGGCTCGGCCGCCTACCTCCGGCCGGAGACCGCCCAGGGCATCTTCATCAACTTCAAGAACGTCCTCCAGATCGCGCGGCGCAGGCCGCCGTTCGGCATCGCGCAGATCGGCAAGTCGTTCCGCAACGAGATCACGCCCGGCAACTTTCTCTTCCGCACGCGCGAGTTCGAGCAGATGGAGATGGAGTTCTTCGTCCCGCCGCTCGAGGCGGACGAGTGGTTCGCGTACTGGATAGAGCAACGCCGCGCGTGGTACATGCGCTACGGCCTTCGAGAAAGCCATCTGCGCGTCCGTCCCCACGAAGCGGACGAGCTTGCGCACTACGCACGCGCGGCGAGCGACATCGAGTATCTCTTCCCGATCGGATGGTCCGAGCTCGAGGGCATCGCCAACCGGGGCACGTTCGACCTGACGCAGCACACGGACAACTCGGGCACGAAGCTCGAGTACGTCGGCGAAGGCGGCGAGCGGTACACGCCGCACGTGATCGAGCCGGCCGGCGGTCCCGACCGGACGTTTCTCGCGCTGCTCGTCGACGCATACGACGAAGAGGTCGTCGCCGAGCGCGACCGCACCGTTCTGCGCCTCCATCCGGCGATCGCTCCGGTCAAGGCCGCGATCCTGCCGCTGATCCCCCGCAACGGCGACATGGTCGAGAAGGCGCGTCGCCTGGACGAGGACCTGCGGCGGCGCTTCATGGTCGAGTACGACGACAGCGGGCAGATCGGCCGGCGCTACCGGCGCCAAGACGAGATCGGCACGCCGTTCGCCTTCACGGTCGACGACGAGACGCTCGAGGACGACACGGTCACCGTGCGCGACCGCGATTCGCTCGCACAGGAGCGGCTGGCGATCGGCGGCGTCGCCGCGTGGCTCGAGGAGGCGCTCGCGCGGCCGTGGCGAACTCCCAAGGCGTGAGAGCAGGCCTCCTTGCCGTCGCCGTCCTCGCCCTCGCCGGCTGCGGCGGCGGCGGGACGACGACCGTCACGCAGACGGTGACGCACGTGCTGACCGTCACGTTGCACGCGACGACCACGACGTCGTCGACGGTCGCGGCGCCGGCCTCGGCGCCATGCGCGGCCGGCAGCCTGACGGGAAGCTTCGACGAGGTTCCGGGCAGCGCCGGCGCCGGGCAGATCGTCTACAAGCTCAAGCTCACGAACACGGGATCGTCCCCGTGCTTCGTCTCCGGCATCCCGCAGGTGCAGCTGCTCGGCACGACCGGCAAGGCGCTGCCGACGTCAGTCTCCGCGGCGCAGCCAGGCACGGCCACCGCGGCGAAGGTCTCGCTGCAGCACGGCCGCTCGGCGGGCGCAGAAGCGCAGTTCTCGCCCGACGTCACCGGGACGGGCGATGCGACGTCCGGCCAGTGTCAGCCGACGGCGACCGTGTTGCGTGTCACCGCGCCCGGCGGCGGGACGCTCGACGCGCCCATCCAGCCGCCGACGCCCGTGTGCGAACAGGGCTCGTTGCACTTCAAGGTCTTCACGTCCTAGCGTTCCCGGTGTCAGACACCGGAATCGGTGTCTGACACCGGCGTACGGCCAGGGTCGCGTTCCATCAGCCGCTCGCCGGGAGCGCCGAAGCCGAGCTTCGCGTACAGCGCGTGCATGTCGCGCGTGTGCAGGATCCACTTTCGATCCGCATAGCTGCCGCGCTCCACCATCTCGCGCACGAGCTCGAGGCCGAGCCCACGGCCGCGATGCTCCGGCAGCACGTACACATCCGCGAGGTAGGCGAACGAGACGCCGTCGCTCGCCGCCCGGCAGAAGCCGATCTGCGCTCCGTCCTTGTACAGCCCGACGATGCGCTGCGACTCGCGCACGAGCCGCTCGACCTCGGTGCGCGGGCGTCCCTTCGACCAGTACGCCTCGCCGGAGAGATAGGCGTGCACTGCGTCGACGTCGACCCGCTCGCGGTCGTCGTCGAGCTCATAGCCGTCGCCGAGGTCGCGCTTCACGCCGAGAGCGTTCGGAGGCGGAAGCCGCCGTGGTACTCGTACGAGGCCTGGACGAGGCGAAGCGCGTCGCGGGCCGACCGCTCGTTCAAGCCGGCGGCGCCGGCGTCGGCGAGCGGGCTCGTGAGCAGCGTCTCGATCGAACGGATCCCCGCCGTGCTGAGCGCGAGCGCCTCCGACTGGGCCGCGCACGCGCCGCACACCGCGCCGCCGGCGCGGGGTGAATAGCCGACGAGGGCAGCGTCGATCGCACCACAGTCGGCACAGCTCGTCAGATGCGGCAGATAACCCGACAGCCACAGCAGCTTGAGCTGGAACGAGAGCGCGAGCGGATCGAGAGCCGGACGCTGCGTCGCGTGCGGCGCCTCGTCGAGCAGGTCGAGGAAGCGCGTCAGCGCGGTGAAGGCGCGCGCGTTCGACTCCTGCTCGCTGAAGAGGCGCAACATCGCCTCGGCGCCGATCAGCCCGATCGAGAGCCTGTAGTAGTCCTCCCGCGCTTCGCTGTGCGGACGGACGAGGTGCACGCCGGTGACCGTCTGGAGCTCGCCCGATCCCTGATGGAGCATCACCTCGACGTGCGAGAGCGGCTCGAGGCGGCCGCCGAAGCGCGATGTCGTCTTCCGGACGCCCTTCGCAACCGCGCCCACGCGTCCGCGGTCGAGCGTGTACAGGTGGAGGACGCGGTCCGCCTCGCCGAAGCGGATCGACCGGAGCACGACCGCCTCGGTCTTGTACGTGCGCCCGGCCATCGTTCGAGTGTACGCATGGGACAGGTCTGCACGGGAACGCCCGACGGCCTCTGCTCGTTGAAGTAGATGTGGCCCGGATTCAGCTGTACACGACCACCTGGTGCGGTTACTGCGTGCGCGCGAAGGCGCTCCTCGACGCACGCGGACTTCCGTACGAGGAGATCCTGCTCGACGACGACGATCCCGCCTTTCGCCAGAAGCTGCACGAGATCACCGGCGGCTGGACCGTTCCGCAGATCCTGATCGCCGGCCGGCCGATCGGCGGCTACACGGAGCTCTGGCGCCTCGACCGCGACGGCCGTCTCACCGAGCTGCTCGCCGCCTGACACGTCGGGCAGTACCAGGTGCCCCGCCCGCCGGCACGAGTCTTGACGATCTGCGTGCCGCACCGGTCGCACGGCTCGCCGTCGCGGCCGTAGGCGCGGAACTCGTCCTGCATGCGCCCACCTGCATAGGCGCCGTCTCCGAGGTCCGCGCCCTGCCGGCGGATGCCGAGGCGTAACGCCTTGCGGATCCCGTCGCGAAGGGCCGAGACCTCCTCCTCGGCGAGCTCGCCGGCCGGCCGCAGCGGGTTGAGCCGCGCATGCCACAGGGCCTCGTCGGCGTAGATGTTCCCGAGGCCGGCGACCGTGCGCTGGTCGAGGACGGCCGCCTTGAGCGGCGCGCGCCTGCCGGCGAGGCGGCCGGCGAGGAATGCGGTCGTGAAGCCGCGGCCGAGCGGCTCGGGGCCGTTCTTGATCTCGAGCAGGCGTTCGGCCTCCTCCGCCTCGGCGAGCAGCCACGTCCCGAAGCGGCGCGTGTCGCGATAGGCGACGCGGCTGCCGTCCTCGAGCTCGAGCACGGCTCGCTCGTGCGTCGCCGGCGCATAGCGGAAGCCGCCGGTCATGCGCAGGTGCACGAGCAACGCGTGCCCGCTCTCGAGCCGCACGACGATGTACTTCCCGCGACGGTCGACGGAGGCGATGCGATCGCCGCTGAGGGCCCCGGCGACGAGCTCGGGGTCTTCGGGCCTCGTCAGCCGCCCGTCGTCGATGCGTGCGGAGGCGATGCGCTTCCCCTCGGCGACCGCGGCGAGCCGGCCGCGCTCGGTCTCGACCTCGGGAAGCTCAGGCAATGGTGTCGAGCACGATCGGAATGCCGGGCGGCGGCACGGCGTCGATGACGTATGCGCCGAGGACGGCGCTCGCCGCCTCGTCGGCGGTCGCCTCGTCACGCGCGTGGATCTCGGCCAGCGGTTCTCCTTCCTGCACCTCGTCTCCACGCTTCTTCCGGCAGACGACTCCGACTGCGTGGTCGATCGGATCGTCCTTCGTGCGTCGTCCCGCGCCGAGATGGAGGGCGGCGAGGCCGACGGGCAACGCGGCGAGCCGCTGCACGTAGCCGTCGCGCGAGGCGAAGACCTCGCGGATGAAGTGCGCCTTCGGCAGCTCCGCGTCCGGATCGCCGCCCTGTGCGCGCACCCAGCGCTCGTACGCGTCGACCGCGGACCCGTCTGCGAGCGCGCGCTCCGCACGGCGGCGCCCCTCTTCGCGATCGATGCCGAGATCGGAGAGCGCGAGGAGGTGCGCGCACGATGCGAGCACGAGCTCCGCCAGGTCGTCGGGGCCCTCGCCGCGGAGCGTGGCGACCGCCTCGCGCACCTCGAGCGCGTTGCCCACCGCCCGCCCGAGCGGCTGGTCCATGTCCGTCAGCTCGCACACGACGTCGCGGCCGGCGCTGCGTCCCAGGTCGATCATGGCCTCGGCGAGGACGCGCGCGTCCGCGACCGACTTCATGAACGCGCCGTCGCCGACCTTGACGTCGAGGACGATCGCGTCGGCGCCCGACGCGATCTTCTTCGACATGATGCTGGCCGCGATCAGCGGCACGCTGTCGACGGTCGCAGTCACGTCGCGCAGCCCGTACAGCTTCTTGTCCGCAGGCACGAGGTTCGCCGTCTGCCCAACGACCGCGATCCCGATGTCGCGCACCTGCGCGATGAAGTCGTCGGTGGAGAGCTCGACGCGGAAGCCCGGGATCGCCTCGAGCTTGTCCAGCGTGCCGCCGGTGTGGCCGAGGCCGCGGCCGCTCATCTTCCCGAACGGCACGCCGCATGCAGCGACGATCGGGCCAACGGCGAGCGTCGCCTTGTCCCCGACGCCGCCGGTCGAGTGCTTGTCGACCACCCGCCGGCCGAGCGCCGAGGCGATGTCGATCTGCTCCCCGCTGCGCACCATCGCATCCGTGAGCGCGAAGGTCTCGGCGCCCGACATGCCGCGGAAGTACACGGCCATGCAGAAGGCCGCGAGCTGGTAGTCGGGGACGTCGCCGAGGACGAGCTCGTCGATCTCCGCCGCCGAGAGCTCGTCGCCGTCGCGCTTGCGCTCGATCAGCTCCGGGATGCGGCTCATCTCGTCGCCACGAAGATGGTCATGCTCCGCGTGACCGCGAGTGGCTCGTCGAACGGGGGAATGCCCTCGGCCAGGTGCGCGTGGCCGATCGAGTTCGCGACGTAGTCGCGAACCTGCTCGCGCGTGAAGGACATCGCGCCGACCACGTCGCGGCGCTCGACGGACGAGAAGTGGCGGCGAAGCGGCTCCTCCCCGTTCTCGGCGAAGAAGCGCACGTCCTCCGTGCGCCGGTCACGGCCGACGAGCGTCCAGAGCTCGTGCATGTTGTCGATGCTGTTCGTCGCGGCGACGAGACGGCCGCCTCGACGGAGCACGCGTGCGAGCTCGGCGAGCCCGTGGTCGAGGTCGGGCACGTGGTAGAGCATCCAGGCGGCGACGGCGCAGTCGAACGACGCGTCGCCGAACGGCAGCTCCTGCACGTCGCCGACCCGGGCCTCGACGCCGCGCTCGCGGGTGAGCTCGACCATCCGCGGCGAGATGTCGAGGGCGACGACGTCGGCCCCGAGCTCGTCCTGCACGCGGGCCGCCATCTCGCCCGGGCCGCAGCCCACCTCGAGGTACCGGCCCGGGCGAGCCTGAGCGACCGCCTCGAAGAGCGTGTCGAGCGCGCTCGGCCCGGTCGAGCTCGCAAACGCCGCGCGTCGGCGCTCGAAGCGTGACTCGTCCGCGTACTCGGCGGCGACGACCTCCGGATCGTCCAGCTTCAAGGCGCGATGATCGGCTGGCCCGGGATCCCGCGCGACGGCGACTTGCCCTTCAGCCAGGCGTTGACCGTCGCGCCGACGTCTGCAAACTCGCCCTCGTGGACGTGCCCCGCGGCGTTGCGCCCGGCGACGTAGGCGAGCAGCATCGCGTGCTCGCGCGAGTGGTCAGTCGAGGGCGTCGTCGGGTCGCAGCCGTGATCGGAGGTGACGATGAGCAGATCGCCCGGTCGCAACGCCTCGAGCAGGTCCGGCAGTCGCCGGTCGAAGTCCTGGAGGCAGCGATGGAAGTTCACCGGATCGTTGCGATGCCCCCACAGCATGTCGGTCTCGACGAGGTTGACGAACACGAAGCCGTCGTCCAGCTCCTGCAGGAGCTTCTCCGTCATCTGGATCCCGTCGATGTTCGACTTCGTCGGGTGCGACTCGTCCACGTCCTGATTCGCGAAGATGTCGCCGATCTTGCCGACGCCATGCACCTTGATCCCGGCCTCGCGCACGAGCGAGAGGTAGTTCGGCCGCCGCGGCACGAGCGAGAAGTCATGCCGGTTCGGCGTGCGCGTGTAGTTCCCGGGCTCGCCGATGAAGGGCCGCGCGATGACGCGGCCGACGGCGTGCTTGCCGGTGAGGATCTCGCGCGCAGCGCGGCAGGCTTCGTACAGCTCTTCGAGCGGCACGGTCTCCTCGTGCGCGGCGATCTGGAACACGGAGTCGGCGGACGTGTACACGATCCACTTGCCCGTCTTCTGGTGCTCCTCGCCGAGCTCCAGGATGATCTCCGTCCCCGACGCCGGCTTGTTCCCGATCACGCCACGCCCCGTCTTGTGCATGAACGGGTCGATGACGTCGTGGGGAAAGCCGTGCGGATACGTCGGGAATGCCTGGGCGGTGACGATGCCCATCAGCTCCCAGTGGCCGGTGGTCGTGTCCTTGCCCTTCGACCGCTCGATCAGCCGGCCGGCGACGGCGGGAGCCCCGGGCTGCGGCGGGCAGCCCTCGAGCGGCTCGACGTTGCCGAGGCCCAGGGCTTCCATGTTCGGGAGATCCAGGCCGCCGACCGCCTTCGCGACGTTGCCGAGCGTGTCGGAGCCCTCGTCCCCGTACGTCCCGGCGTCCGGGAGCTCGCCGGCACCGACGGCATCGAGGACGATCACGCACGCTCGTGGCATGGAGCTATTCTAGGTTTGCGATGCACACCGTCCTCGGCCTAGCCGCTTTCGTCGTCTTCATCGCCGCTGTCATCAGCGTCGCGGCGGGCATCACCTGGGTCGTGGTGCGGGTCTCCCCGGCGAAGAAGCCCGACGCCGCTCCCAAGAGCTAGTCAGGCCGGAGCGAGCGGAAGGACGTCTTCGAGGGGCGTGAACGCGAGGTCGTGCGCCTCGGCCACCGCCTCGTAGACGATCTTCCCCTCGAGCACGTTGACGCCGCGCGCGAGCGACCTGTCGCGCGCGACTGCACGAGCGAGCCCGTGGTCGGCGATCGCCTCGACGTACGGAAGCGTCGCATTCGTGAGCGCCTTGGTCGAGGTGACCGGGACGCCGCCCGGCATGTTCGCGACGCAGTAGTGGAGGATCCCGTCGACCGTGTAGACCGGATCGGTGTGCGTGGTCGGATGCGCGGTCTCGACGCACCCGCCCTGGTCGATCGCGACGTCGACGATGACGGCGCCCGGCTTCATCACCTCGAGCATGTCGCGGGTGACGAGCTTCGGCGCGCGCGCGCCCGGAATGAGGACCGCGCCGATGACGACGTCCGCGTCCGCGATCGACGACTCGATCTGGAGCGTCGACGACATGACGAGGCTGACTCGCCCGGAGAGGATCTCGTCCAGATGCCGCATTCGGTCGATCGACCGCTCGAGGATCGTCACCTGCGCACCGAGGCCGAGCGCGATGATCGCCGAGTTGTAACCGACGATCCCGCCGCCGAGAACGAGCACCCGGCCGGGTGAGACGCCGGGAACGCCGCCGAGCAGCACGCCGCGGCCGCCGAGCGGCTTCTCCAGGAAGTGCGCGCCCGCCTGCGCGGCGAGGCGTCCGGCGATCTCGCTCATCGGCGCGAGCAGCGGCAGCCTGCGGTCGTCCGTCTCGACCGTCTCGTACGCGACTGCAGCGATCCCGCTGTCGACGAGCGCATGCGTCAGGGGCGCGTCGGCGGCGATGTGGAGATACGTGAAGAGGACGAGGCCCTCGCGCAGGCGCGGATACTCGGCCGCGATCGGCTCCTTCACCTTCAGGAGAAGCTCGGCGCGGCCCCAGGCGTCGTCGACGGACACGATCTCCGCTCCCGCGCGCTCGTAGTCCCGGTCGGGGAACGAGCTGCCGTCACCGGCGCCCGTCTCCACGAGCACCTCGTGCCCCTTCAGCACGAGCTCGCGGGCGCCGGCCGGCGTCAGCGCGACCCGGTACTCGTCGGTCTTGATCTCCCTGGCGACACCGATCCGCACGACGCGCGGACAATACCGACTCCTTACGGAAAGACAACAGCGTGGCCGTACGCTCGCCGTATGAAGCTGGCCCTGCTCGTGACGATCCTCGCCGTGAAGGCGCCGCTTCCGGGCGTCGTCACCCCGAGCGGGAACATCCATTGCTTCTACGTGCCGGGGCCGCCCGGGCATCTGCTCTGCGACATCCACCAGGCGGCGTACTCGAAGCGCGAACAGGACGGCTGCATGGCGCGCTCCGGCCTCGACTGGCACGGCTGGGAGGTCTACGCGACACGCAAGACGGTCCCCACCTGCTCGGGCGGGATCCTCTACAACTCGAACAGCGGCGTGCCGACGTTCACGAAGCTCGCCTACGGCAAGAGCTGGCACTTCGCGTCGTTCACGTGCACCTCACGTGTCACGGGGCTCACGTGCAGCGCCCGCGGCCACGGGATCTTCATCTCCCGCGCGTCGTGGCGCGGCTGGTGAGGTAGAGCAGCAGCCCGGCAAGCGTCTTCGCGTCCTCGATCTCGGGGATGAGGGCGGCGACGTCGGCCGCGGGGTGGCGCACGATCTCGAGCTCCTCGTCCACCTCGGGCGCGGGCTCGCCGCGCTCGACTCCCTCCGCGAGGAAGACGTGCATGTACTCGCGCGAGAAGCCGGGCGTCGTCCAGAACGCGCCGAGCTCGCTCCACCGGCCGCCGGTCAGGCCGCACTCCTCGTGCAGCTCGCGCTGCGCAGTCGTGAGCGAGTCCTCCCCGGGCTCGGCGGTCCCGGCCGGGATCTCGAGCAGGCTCCCGCGCGTCGCCTCGCGCAGCTGGCGGACGAACGCCATCTCGCCGTCGGTGTCGATGGCGACGATCGCGACGGCGCCCGGATGCTCGACGATCTCGCGTTCGTTCTCGCCCCAGCGCTCGATCGTGATACCGAGCAGCTTGCCGCTCCAGGCGACCTCGGAGCGATCAGGTCGCACGGGCGATCTCGACGAGCGCGAGCGTGACCTCGACCATGCCGTCGAGATCGGCGACCGCGATGTGCTCGTTCGGCGTGTGGATGTCGGTCATGCCGTTCGCGAGGTTGACGCAGCGCAGGCCGCGCTCGTTGAACGAGTTCGCGTCGGCGGCGCCTCCGGACAGGGCGTAGCTCACCGTGTGCCCCGTGCGCTCGAGCGCGTCGGCGGCGAGACGCACGACGTCGTCGCCCTTCGTGAAGCGGTAGCCGCGATACGTCTTCTTCAGCGTCGTCGAGACCTCGCAGTCGGTCGACGTGGCCGCGAACGTGAACGCGTCGAGCATCTCCTGCACGACGTCGTTGAGCTTGCGCTCGTCGTGGCAGCGCGCCTCGGCGAGGAAGGTGCACCACTCCGGGACGATGTTGCCCGCCGTTCCGCCGGCGATGACCCCGACGTTGGCGGTCGTCTCTTCGTCGACCCGGCCGAGCCGCAGGTCGGCGATCGCCCTCGCCGCGGCCTGGATCGCGGAGCGTCCCTCCTCCGGGAACATCCCCGAGTGCGATGCGCGACCGTGGAAGGCGACCTCGATGCCCTGCGCCCACGGAGCTCCCAGGATGATCTCGCCGATCGGCGCCGCCTGGTCGTAGACGTAGCCGAGCTGTGCGTGCAGCCGCGTGTGGTCGAACGCCGCCGCACCGAGCAGGCCGATCTCCTCCTGCATCGTGAAGAGCAGCTCGACGCCGGCGTGCGGCCGCCCCTCGGCGAGCACGCGTCGCGCGCCTTCGAGCATCGCCGCCACCGCCGACTTGTTGTCCGCGCCGAGAATCGTCCCGCCCGCGTTGCGGATGACGCCGTCCTCGAGCACGGGCTCGAGGGTGCCGTCGGGCGGAACCGTGTCGAGATGCGCGCAGAAGAAGAGCGGCGTTCCCTCCGCAGTCGGCTCGATGCGGGCGTAGACATTCCCGAACGCGTCCTCGTCGGAGTCGAGGCCGAGATCGCGGAGATACCGCGTGACGACGTCGGTGACCGGGCGCTCCTCTCCGGGCGGGCTCGCGATCGCCGCGAGCTCGAGGAAGAGGTTGACGACCTCCGCCACTAAGCAGCGACTGGCTGTGTGTGCCGCGAGCGGGCCCGGGCGAGCGCAGCGCCGACGAAGCCGCGGAAGAGCGGCGCGGGACGCGTCGGCCGCGACTTGAACTCGGGATGGAACTGACTGGCGACGAACCACGGATGGCCGGGGAGCTCGACGATCTCGACGAGGCGCCCGCCGTCGAACGTGCCGCTGACGACGAGGCCGGAGCCGATGAGCTGCTCGCGGTAGTGGTTGTTCACCTCGTAGCGGTGCCGGTGGCGCTCGAAGATGACTGCGTCGCCGTACAGCCCGCGCGCCTGCGTCCCGTCGGCCACCTCCACCGCCTGCGCCCCGAGGCGCATCGTCCCGCCGAGATCCTCGATGCCCTTCTGCTCCGGGAGGAGGTCGATGACCGGGAACGGCGTCTCCGGGTCCATCTCCGTCGAGTTGGCGCCGTCGAGGCCGACGACGTGCCGCGCGAACTCCGACACGGCCACGTGCATGCCGAGGCAGATGCCGAAGTACGGGATGCCGCGCTCGCGGGCGACCTGGCACGCGAGGATCTTGCCCTCCCAGCCGCGTGAGCCGAAGCCGCCGGGGACGAGCACGCCGTCGACGCCGTCGAGCACGTCCGCCGCTTCCTCGTACGACATGTTCTCTGCGTCGAGCCATTGCACGTGCACCCGGCAGCCGTTGTGCAGGCCGGCGTGCTTGAGCGCCTCGTGCACGGAGAGATACGCGTCCTGGAGCTTGACGTACTTGCCGACGAGCGCGATCTCCACGAGCTCGTGCTGCTCGTCGATGCGGCGCGTGAGCTCATCCCACTCGCCGAGGTCCGCCTCCGGCGCCTCGAGGTTCAGCTTGTTGAGCACGAGCCGGTCGAATCCCTCGTCCTTCAGCACGGACGGGACGAGGTAGACGTCGCGGACGTCGGGACTTGCGATCACCGCGCCCGGGTCGACGTCGGCGAAGAGCGCGATCTTGTCGCGAATGTCCCGCGACAGCTCCTCGTGCGAGCGGCAGACGACGACGTCGGGATGGATACCGATTCGGCGCAGCTCGTTCACGGAGTGCTGCGTCGGCTTCGTCTTGAGCTCGCCGGCCGCCTCGATGAACGGGACGAGCGTGACGTGGACGTACAC
>DATAMX010000053.1:0-5879 GCA_036260475.1 Gaiellaceae bacterium
CCGTGCGAACAGCGCCCGCCGGGAGATCTTCCGTTGGATCGCCCGCGGCACACGGACGTAGGTCACGAGCCGGATCACGTGCGGCCGGATGAAGCTGCCCGTCGCCGATCGCAGCGGCTGGTCGAGATGCTCGATCACCTCAGCCTTGCCCTTGTACACGAGCACGTGCGCCCTCCGAACCGTGCAGACGTTCAACGGCTCGTAGCTGGCGTTCAGAACGAGGACATGCCCCATTTCCTGGCCACAAAGTACCAGCGCGGCCTGATTACGCCGGGCCTGGACCGTTTGAGCCTCTATCGGGTGAAAGTGCGCAGCACTTTCACCCTTCAGGAGGCCATCGCCCGCTCGACCGCCTCCAGCTCCTCCGGGGAGAGAGCGACGGGCGAGCGTCCGTGCTCGATCTCCTTCACGTAGATGCGCGCGTAGTCCCGGCCCTGGATGGCGCTGACGACGATGCCGCTCCGCGCCGAGTCGAGGAGCGCGAACGACGACGACTGGTGTCCCCCGCTCCCCTCGTAGGCGTCGTATCGGACGATCGCGGTCCGAGAGACGCTGTCGTCCACGCGCCGGTCGACGCGGGCGAGCCCGGCGGCGATCTCGTCGATCGCCGAGTGCAGGTCGTCGATGCGGCTCTGGAGCGAGACGGCGAAGTCGACGAGATCGGCCTTCGCACCGCCGAGCAGGACGCGCTGAGCCCGGCGCACGCCCCGGAGAGACACGAAGTAGCCGACGGCGAGCAGGACGGCGAGGGCGGCGCCCGCGGCCGCGCCGATCGCGATCCAGGCTGCGACGGAGGAGCTGACGTGCATCAGCCGAGCGTGAAGAAGACCGTGTAGGTGGCCGTGTTGTTCGAGACGTTCGTCTCTCCCGGCACCGGAGCCACGTCGACCTTCACGGTCGCCCTGTTCCCGAACGCGGCGGTCGGGAGGTTGAAGTTCCCGAACGACACCGTCTGCTGGGCCTTCGACGCGATCGTCTGGATGGTCTGGGTTCGCTTGATCGTCGCGCTCCCCGCGGTGATCGTGAGGTGCACGACCACGCCGTTCTCCTGGAAGTTGCCGGAGTCCTCGACGGTGGCCGCGAACGCGAGGTCGGCCGAGACCTTCACCGTCGTGGCGGTCGAGGTCGACAACGGCGTGGCGCCTGGGTTGGCGACGACGGAGACGAGTGCCGACCCGTGGAGGCCGCTCGGCGTGCCGCCGGTCGAGGCGCCCTTGAGATGGTCGAGCAGGACGCCGAACGAGCGTGCGCTGACGAGCTCCGTGTTCGGGACGAACGACGACTTCGGGATGACGACGCCGGTGATGCCCTCCGCCTTCAGCTCCTGCGTCGCCGGCACGCGGTACAGCTGCTCCCACACGACGTCGCTCGCGGTCAACAGCTCCGCCTGCGCGGCGAGGCCGTCGATGGCCGCGTTCGTCGATGCGGTGCTCTTCGCGCTCCATGCCGCGACGACGTCGCCGAGTGCGGCGAGCCCTTTGGCGCGCAGCTCGAGCGCGTCGACGAGCCGCTGATGGATCTGGCGCAGCGGGCCCGGCGGCCGGATCTGCTGCGCCTGGTCGTACTCCTGTTGCTCCTGCTGCGCGTAACCCTGCAGGCTCGACTCGAGATCGGACTGCTTCAGCACCGACGATCCGAGCTTGGCGGCGAACTCTCGCCCGAGCGCATTCGAGCTCGCGGCCACGGTGCGCACGCGCGTCGCGTACGACGCGTACTGGTCGTGGGTGCTCTTGCCCTGGCAGGCGCCGACCCAGAAGACGAAGGCGACGACGATCGCGATCGCGATCGCGATCAGGCCGACGAGGCGCGCGAGCGGCACGAGGCCCGTCGGGGGCCCGGGCGTCCGAGGAGGTCCGGACCGCTCCCGGCGGACGCGACGGCGCGGGCGCGAAGCCTCCTCCGTTTCCGGCTCGTCGAAGAAGTCGAACTCGATGTTCTCGTCGTCGAAGGTGCTCATGCCGTCTCCCGGTCGGGCCAGACTGTAACCGGCCCTCCGTTGGAGAGGAAATCGGTCCGCTGCCGCCAACCTGAGTACACCGATGTCCAGCGCGCTCGCTCTCCAGCAAAGCGAGCCCGTCCTCGGTCGCTACCGGCCGATTCGGCCCCTCGGGAGCGGCGGGTCGGGCTCTGTCTGGCTCGCGCGCGACGAGCGGACGGGCCTCGACGTCGCGTTGAAGATCGTCGCCCGGGAAGGGAAGGCGGCGGCGCGGGCCGAGCGCGAGGCGTCCGCCGCCGCACGGCTGCGCCATCCCAGCTGCCTGCGCGCATATGCATTCGCCCGCGACGCCCGGCACGTCTACATCGCGTACGAGTTCGTGCCCGGGCGCACCTTCCGCGAGGCGTTGCGCGCAGGCGAGCTCGACGACGCCGACGCGGTCGAGGCGTGCGCCCAGGTGTCCGAAGGGCTCGCGCATGCGCATCGCGCCGGGATCCTCCATCGCGACGTGAAGCCGTCGAACGTCCTGCTCGCGGAAGGCGAGCGCGTCTCGGCTCGGGTGCTCGACTTCGGGCTCGCCCGCATGGCGGAGGCGGAGACGCTGACCGCGCAGGGCGATGTGCCCGGAACGCTCGCGTACATCTCGCCGGAGCGGCTCGCGGGTCAGGACGCGACCGAGGCCGCGGACGTCTGGGCGGTGGGCGTCATGCTCTGGGAGTCGCTCGCCGGTCGCCACCCCTTCTGGCAGACGTCGATGCTCGACACGGCGCGCGCGATCGAGGCGGGGGCGCCTTCGCTCGCCACGCTGCGGCCCGACCTGCCGAAGCAGCTGATCCAGCTCGTCGACCGTGCGCTGTCGGTCAGCCCAGCTCGCCGGCCGTCGGCCGCCGCTCTGGCCGACGCGTTGCGCGGTGCCGCCGTCCACCGGCGACGCAGGCGCGCGCGGGCTTTCGGGGTCTCGATCCCGGCGGAAGCGGGCCGCGTCGCAGCCGCTGCCCTGGCAGCCTCCTTCGTCGCCTGGACCGCCGAGTCCATTCCCTTCTATCCACACGGGTGGGCCGCCGGGCTGGCCGTCCTCACTGCCGCTGTGGCCGCGTTCCGCCCGCGCGCGGGTCTCGCGCTCGCGCTCGCCGTCCCCGTTCTCCCGCTCGGCAACATCTCGCTCGGCCTCGCGATCCTGTACGGCGCCCTCGCGGCGGCTTGGATGGTCCTCTCCTGGCGCGAGCCGCGCGGCGGCCTCCTGTTCGCCCTCGGCCCGCTCCTCGTTCCGCTCGGAGCGCTCGGGCTCGTTCCGCTCGCCGCCGCCACCCTGCGCGCCGGCCCGCGCCGTGCGGCGCAGGCGGGGCTCGCAGTCCTCGTCGCCGCCGTCGTCGCCGGGATGCGCCACGCATCCCTGCCGCTCGTCGGCTCGCGGCCGCCGCTCGGGCTCGGCATCGCAGGCGCCCGCGACCCCTTCGACGTCGCCGGCTCGCTCGGCCGCGCCGCCGCCGTCCATCCGGGACTGCTCGTCGAGGCCGCCGTCTTCGCGGCCGTGGCGCTCGCGCTCCCGTTCGCGCATGCGCGCGGGCGCTGGGGCGCAGCCGCTCTCGGAGGAGCGATGCTCGTCGCCACCATCGTCGCCGTGCCCTCGGCGCCCGCGGCCTCGCTCACGGCTGCCGCATGGCTGACGGCCGCCGCGGTCGCGCTGCGCGCCCGCAGGGCATGACGAAGCGGCTGTAGGGGTAACCTCAGCCGCGCAACCATGGTGCTGCGGTCAATCGAACAGAAGATCGAAGCGCTCTTCGAGGGGGTCTTCGGCCGTGCCTTCCGGACGAACGTCCAGCCCGTCGAGCTCGCCCGCAAGCTCGCGAAGGAGATGGACGACCACCGCGTCGTCTCCGTCTCGCGCGTGTACGTCCCGAACGAGTACACGGTCTACCTGTCCCAGGCCGACCGCGAGCAGTTCGAGGGGTACGAGAACTCGCTGCTGTCGGAGCTCGAGGAGTACCTGAGCGAGCACGCGCGCCGCGAGACCTACGCGCTGCTCACGCCGCCGCGGGTCCAGCTCGAGACGGACGAAGACCTCGCGCTGGGCGAGTTCGGCATAGCCACGCGCATGGTGCAGCCGCGTCACGGCCACCGCGCCGAGGAGGAGCCGGAGGAGCAGGTCGAGTCGGGTGCGACGATGATCTACAAGCACGCCGCTCCGGACGCGACCGCGGCCGCGTCGCCGGCGGAGCTCGGGCTCGAGCGCGAGGTCGGCGTGCTCTCGTGGGACGGGCAGCGTCTCCGCGTGGACAAGCGTCGGGTCGTCCTCGGGCGGTCGCGCGAGTGCGACATCCAGATCGAGGACGCGAACGTGTCCCGGCGCCACGCCGAGCTGCGGCAGGAGGGGACGAGCTTCTGGATCGTCGACCTCGACTCGACGAACGGCCTCGAGGTGAACGGCCGGCGTGTGAAGCGCGCGAAGCTCGACCCGGGCGACAGCTTCACGGTGGGCTCGACCGAGGTGACGTTCTCGACGGAGCGCGAATGACGCTGGCGAGCACGCGGCTCGAGGAAGTCCTCCTCGCGCTCAAGATCGCGTTTCTCGTCCTGCTCTACGCGCTCATCTGGCGGATCATCCGCACCGTGTCGCGCGACATGCGCACCGGGCCCGCGCAGGAGAGCTTCATCATGCCGCCCGTCGCGGGCGGGGCGGTTGCGCCGCCCCCGGTCGGAGGGCGGCTCGTCGTTCAGGAGAGCCCCGTGCTCGAAAAGGGAGACGAGTTCTCCGTCGACTCCGCGCCGCTCACGGTCGGGCGTGCGAGCCAGAACGACGTCGCCATCGACGGCGACGAGTTCGCGTCCGCGCGCCACGTGCGCTTCGAGCCGCGTCGCGACGGCGTCTGGGTACACGACCTCGGCTCGACGAACGGCACCTACGTGAACGGCGTCCGGATCGACGGGGCGCGCCGGCTCGCCCCCGGCGACGTGATCCGCGTCGGCGAGACCGACCTGAGGTTCGATCCGTGACCGTCGTCGGCGACTACGCCGCGAAGACGGACACGGGCAAGAAGCGTCGGCGCAACGAGGACGCCTTCGTCCTGGCGCCCCCGCTCTTCGCCGTCGCCGACGGGATGGGCGGCGCGCAGGCAGGCGAGATCGCGTCGAAGCTCGCTGCAGCGGCTCTCGAGGACACGGATCCGGGCCGGCTCACCGGGCCGGAGCGGGTCGCATCGCTCATCCAGGAGGCGAATCGCCGCGTGCACGAGCGGTCGAGCGTCGATCCTGCGACATCGGGCATGGGGACGACGATGACGGTGGCGCTCGTGGAGGACGACGGCGTCGTGATCGGGCACGTCGGCGACTCCCGCGCATATCTCGTGCGGGGTCACGAGATCGAGCAGATCACCGAGGATCACTCGCTCGTGAACGAGCTCTTGAAATCCGGGAAGCTCTCGGCCGAGGAGGCGGAGACGCATCCGCAGCGATCGGTCATCACCCGCGCGGTCGGCACGGATCCGGACGTCGACGTGGACTCGTTCACCGTGCACACGCAGGACGGCGACGTGTTCCTCATCTGCTCCGACGGCCTCACCGACATGGTCGACGACGAGCTCATCCTCGAGACCGTCGAGCGGCATCGCACCAATCTCGAGCGCATGACGAAACAGCTCGTCTCCGCTGCCAATCGCGGCGGCGGCGAGGACAACATCACGGTCGTCGCGTTCTCGATCGGCGCGCGCGACGGCGACGACATCGGCGACACCGCGACGATGCAGGCGGTAACGCTTCCCGTCGTCGACGACGACACAAGGGAGGACGTCGGCGTGCGTGCGAGCAACGAGGCCGTGCTCGCCGGCCCCTCGGCCGTGCGCGTTCGCGTCGTCCTCGCGACGCTCATCGTTCTCGCGTTGCTCGTCTCCCTTCTGCTGTGGGGGCTGATGCGCTGACCCTCAGCTTCCGGAATCGCGAGCTCGCG
>DATAMX010000063.1:0-3968 GCA_036260475.1 Gaiellaceae bacterium
CGGCGAGCACGTCACGGGCACGGACGACGGCCGGACGTTCGTCGCGACCGTCCCCTATCGCGGCGAGTCGCTCGTCGCGACGAGCGACCGGCCCGACGTGGCCGAGGCGATCGGCACGGTGAACGGCGAGGCGCTGCGGGCGGGCGTCATCGCCGGCGTCGTCGGGGTCGTCGTCGGCCTGCTGCTCGCGCAGCTGATCGCGCTGCGGCTGCGGCGGCTCTCGCTCGCGGCCGAGGCGCTCGCGCATGGGGACTTCGAGACGCCGCTGCGATTCCGCTTCCGCGACGAGTTCGGAGCCCTCACGTACAACTTCGAGCGCATGCGGCGCCAGCTCCGCCGCTCGTTCCGCCACATCGAGGGCGAGCGCGACCGCCTGCGGATGCTGCTCGAGCGGCTGCATGAGGGCGTCGTCACCGTCGACGAGCAGCTCGCCGTGCAATTCGCGAACACCGAGGCGCGCCGGCTGCTCGGCGTACGCCTCGCCGCGGGCGACCAGCTGCCGGAGCCATGGGAAGGCTTCTCGCTGCGCGAGTTCGTCGGAGATCTCTTCGAACCGGACGCGTCGCTCGCGCAGGCGCACGTGCGTCCGGACGAGGAGCGCGCGCTCGGCCTCGTCGGGATCCCCGCCCAGCCGGAGGGCGACACGGTGCTCATCGTGCTCGACGACCTCACCGAGCAGGAGCGGCGCGAGCTGGCCGAGCGCGAGTTCGTGTCGAATGCGGCGCACGAGCTGCGCACGCCGCTGACGACGATCATCGGCGCGATCGAGGTGCTGCAGGCGGGCGCGAAGGAGAGTCCCGGCGAGCGCGACCGCTTCCTCGTGCACATCGAGCGCGAGGCGGCGCGGCTCGCGCGGCTCACGCACGCGCTGCTCGCGCTCGCGCGCGCGCACGCGGGCCAGGAGCGCGTACGACTGGAGCCGACGGTGCTCGAGCCGATCCTGCGCGAGGTCGCCGACGACCTGCGGCCGCGCGACGGCGTCGTCGTCGAGGTGGAGTGCACGCCGGGTCTCGCAGCCAACGTGAATCGCGACCTGCTCGAGCAGGCGCTCCGGAACCTCGGCGAGAACGCGGCGAAGCACACGCCGCAGGGACGGGTCGTCCTGCGCGCGTACGCGGCGGGCAGCGCGGTGCGCGTCGAGGTCGAGGACTCGGGGATCGGCATGAGCAGCGAAACGCAGCGCCACGTATTCGACCGCTTCTATCGCGGCGCAGACCGCGACCCCGAGGGCTTCGGCCTCGGGCTCGCGATCGTCCGGCAGGCGATCCGCAGCCTCGACGGCCGCATCGAGCTCGACTCCGCCCCGGGCGAGGGCACGCGCGTGCGCATCGTCCTCGAGCGGGCGCAGGTGCGCGAGCAGGTGCCGGCATGAGCACCGTCCTCGTCGTCGACGACGATCCCGGGGTCCTCGACGTCGTCGCGTTCACGCTCCGCCGCGAGGGCTTCGAGGTCGACGAGGAGACCGACGGGGCACGCGCGCTCGCAGCCGCGCTGGAGCGCGACTACGACATCGTCATCCTCGACGTGATGCTGCCGCAGATGTCGGGCACGGAGGTGTGTCGCGCGCTGCGGGCCGAGAGCGACGTGCCGATCGTGATGCTGACGGCACGCGACGCCGAGCGCGATCGCGTGCTCGGGCTCGAGCTGGGCGCGGACGACTACGTGACGAAGCCGTTCTCGAGCGCGGAGCTCCTGAGCCGCGTGCGCGCGATCCTCCGCCGGCGCGAGCTCGACCGCGCCAACGGCGCCTCCGCCGTGCGCAGCCTGGGCGGCCTCCATCTCGACCTCGTCCGCCACGAGGTGACCGTCGACGGGGAGCCCGTACGCCTGACCCTGTCCGAGTTCAAGGTGTTGTCGCTCCTGGCCGAGCAGCCGGAGCGGGTCGTCTCGCGGCGCGAGCTCATGCAGCACCTGTGGGCGAGCAACCACGTCGGCGACGAGCACGCGTGCGAGGTGCACGTCTCCAATCTGCGGCGGAAGATCGAACGCGACCCGACGCGGCCGCAGCGGCTCGTGACCGTCCGCGGAATGGGGTACAAGCTGCTTTCCGTCTAGCCCTTCTGGTTTGGAAGGAGGGTTGTCGGGGGGATAGGGCCTGCATGGGTGTCCTGCGGCGTCGGCGTGCCCTGAGGTACGAGAACCAGATGCGTGGGTAGAGGCGTGCACTTGGGCACCTCGGCCGGGTCGGGGCGCGTGGGACAGCTGCAGGCGATCACCGATGCCGCGCTCGCCCACCTCGAGCTCGATGCACTGCTCAAGACGCTCGTCCTCCGCATCAGCGAGATCCTGGGCGTCGACTCGTGCTCGATCGTCGTCCATGAGCCCAACGGCGACCGCGTCGTCGAGACCGGACCCGTAGGCGACACCCTGTCGAGGTACCTCGTCCACCTCGAGGTCTCGGGCGAGCTGATCGGCGAGCTGTGCGTCGCGGCGCTCGAGCCGCGGGAGTTCGACACGGAGCTCTTGCAGCTCGTCGCCGACCGCGCGGCCCTCGCGATCGACCACGCCCGGCTGTTCGAGTCGGAGAAGAAGGCGCGGACGCGGCTCGAGGCGGTGCAGGCGGTCACCGACGTCGCGCTCGCGCACCTCGAGCTGGAGGAGCTGCTGCACGCGCTCCTGCTCCGCACGCGCGACATCCTCGGCGTGGACACATGCGCCGTCCTCCTGCTCGACTCGGAGCGGAACGAGCTCGTCGCGCGCTCGGCGGTCGGGCTCGAGGAGGAGGTCGAGCAGGGCGTGCGCATTCCGGTCGGCGGCGGATTCGCCGGGACGGTCGCCGCCGAGCGGCGGCCGGTGATCCTTCCCGATGTCGACCACGCCCACGTTCTCAATCCCATCCTGCGCGAGAAGGGGATCAAGTCGATGCTCGGCGTTCCGCTCATCGTGCGGAACATCGTCATCGGCGTGCTGCACGTCGGAACGCTGCACCTGCACGACTTCGGCGACAGCGATGTCGAGCTGTTGCAGCTCGTCGCCGAGCGCGCGGCGCTCGCGATCGAGAAGGCGCGCGTGCACCAGGAGATGGTGCGGCTCGACCAGATGAAGTTGAACTTCGTCGCGATCGCATCGCACGAGCTGCGCACACCGGCGACAAGCGTGTACGGGCTCTTGACCACGCTCCGCGCGCGGGGCGACGAGCTGGAGCCGCAGGTGCGCGCGGAGCTCGAGGAGACGGCGTGGCATCAGAGCGACCGCCTGCGGCGGTTGATCGAGCAGCTGCTCGATCTCTCGCGGCTCGACGCGCGGGCGATCGAGGTGCAACCGCAGCCGCTCGTGCTCGCGAGGACGCTGGCGGATCTCGTCAACGGCGACGTGCGGGTCGACGTCGATCCGTCGCTGGCAGTCGTCGTCGATCCGCTCGTGCTCGAGCGCGTGGTGACGAATCTCGTCGCGAACGCGCGGCAGCACGGTGAGCCGCCGGTGCACATCCGCGCAGAGGTGCGCGACCGGCACATCCGCATCACGGTCTCCGACGCCGGGCCCGGCGTGCCCGAGCAGCTCATCCCGCGACTCTTCGAGCGGTTCGAGCACGGCGGAGGCAGCGGCACCGGCCTGGGGCTCGCGATCGCGAAGGCGTACGCGAACGCGCACGGCGGCGACCTGTACTACGCCCCGGGACCGTGGGGCACGCGCTTCGAGCTCGTCCTCCCGCGCGGCTAGGTCCTCCGCAGGCGGATGTGTGACGGCTTACGCGCGGAGGATCGCGCGGCGCGGGCCGGCGAGGAAGCCTGCTTCGACGAGCAGCGGCATGACCATGGTGTCGACGACCTGCTCGCCGTCGAAGCGCTCCACGGCGAGGCGCTTCGCACCTCCGCGACGGACATGGGCGACGAGGGCCGCGAGCGCGACGCGGAGCCATTCCTCCTCCGGCTCGCGCAGCGGGACGATCGACCGGCCGCCGCGCTCCACGAAGAGCGCCGCCTCGCCGCCGAGCAGGACGACGTGCGCGCCCGCGACCCGCGCGGCCC
>DATAMX010000101.1:0-8763 GCA_036260475.1 Gaiellaceae bacterium
CAGCTCCTCGTGCGAGCGGCAGACGACGACGTCGGGATGGATACCGATTCGGCGCAGCTCGTTCACGGAGTGCTGCGTCGGCTTCGTCTTGAGCTCGCCGGCCGCCTCGATGAACGGGACGAGCGTGACGTGGACGTACACCACGTTCTCCTGGCCGACCTCGCGCCGGAACTGGCGGATGGCCTCGAGGAACGGCAGCGACTCGATGTCGCCGACGGTGCCGCCGATCTCCGAGATGACGACGTCGGTCGGGCCGCCCTCGGCAGCCCTGCGGATGCGCGCCTTGATCTCGTTCGTGATGTGCGGGATGACCTGCACCGTCGCACCCAGGAAGTCGCCCTTGCGCTCCTTGCGCAGGACGGTGTCCCAGATCGCGCCCGCGCTGTGGCTCGCGTTGCGGAGGAAGTTCTCGTCGACGAAGCGCTCGTAGTGGCCGATGTCGAGGTCGGTCTCGGCCCCGTCCTCGGTCACGTACACCTCGCCGTGCTGGAACGGGCTCATCGTCCCGGGGTCGACGTTGAGGTACGGATCGAACTTCTGCAGCTGGACGCGCAGGCCTCGAGCTTTGAGCAGCCGGCCGAGCGAGGCGGCGACGATTCCCTTCCCGAGCGCGGACACGACTCCCCCGGTGACGAAGACGTACTTCGGGGCCCGCGCGCTCACGGGATTTCAGGGTAGCAGGATGGGTGGCCGGCGCTCACAGCTCGGCCGCGGTCTGGATGAGGTCGTACAGCCGGCCGAGCGCCTGCTTCGGCAGCGCGCCGCGGAAGATGTTCCACCAGGGGAACTCGACCGTGAGGGCGGCCTCCGAGCGGCGAGCGTCGAGTGGGCGAAGAGCGAGCTCGGCGACCACGTGCTCGCGGAGGAGCTCGAAGCGGAACCGGCGAGGCGGCTCGACCGCGCGGACGAGGAGCACGCCCGGCGTATCGGGCTTCCGGACATAGCTCGGCCCCTGCACCTTCCAGCGGGCCCCCGCCGCCATCCCGCGCCGGTCCGGCTCGACGCCGGAGATGCCGGGCCACCAGTCGGACAGGTGGTACGGCTCGGCGACGAACGACCAGACGTCCTCGACCGGCGCGAGCAGGACGCGCTCAGCTGCGTACCGTGGCAAGGAACTCCTGGCCGCCGAGCATCCGCTCGAGCTCGGCCCGCCGCTCGTCCTCGCTCAAGACGTCGATCCTCGTGTGCGTGGGGTCGCCCGGGATCTTCTCCACCCGGAAGTGCCGGTCGGCGACGGCGGCGATCTGCGGCAGGTGCGTGATCGTGATCACCTGGGCCCGCTCGGCGAGGCGCCGCAGCACGCGGCCGACCGCATTCGCGGTCTCCCCGCCGATGCCGGCGTCGATCTCGTCGAACACGAGCGTCTCTCCCCCCGCCACCGCCGCGATCGCGAGCGCGATGCGGGAGAGCTCGCCGCCTGAGGCGGTCTCGGCCACGGGCGCGAACGGCAGGCCGGCATTGGGCCGCACGAGGAACACGGCGTCGTCGGCGCCCGTCGTGCCCGCTTCGCGCTCGCGCACCTCGCAGACGAATTCGCCTTCGCCCATCCCGACGTCGTGCAGCTCGGCGGCGACCGCGTCGGCGAACGCCGGCGCCGCCGCGTTTCGCTCCGCGCGCGCCTCGATGGCGAGATCGTGCACACGCGCCTCCGCCGCATCCACCGCCGCAGCGGCCGTCGCGGCCGGATCGGCGCCTCCGTCGAGCGCCGCCAGCTCCTCGCGCGCCTCGGCCGCCCGCTGCATCAGCTCCTCGTACGTCGCGACGCGGAACCGGCGCTTCGCCTCGGCGATCCGGTCGAGCCCGGCCTCCAGCTCCTCCAGCCGGCCCGGCTCCGCCTCGAGCGAGGCGAGGAACGAGCTCAGCTCGGACGCTGTCTCGCGCAGCCGGAGCTCGACGTCGCGCAGCTCGTCACCGGCCCGCTGCAGCTCCGGCGCCAGACGCTCGAGCGGCGCGATCGCGCGCTCGGCGAGCGCGACGAGACCGGCCGCTCCCTCCCCCTCCTCCGGCGTGAGCGCGTTCGCCGCAGCGGATGCAGCCTCTGCGAGGTCGGACACGTGGCGCAGCCGCTCCCGGTCGGCGCGCAACCGCTCCTCGTCGCCGTGCTCCATCCCTTCCGTGTCCTCGGCCAGCGCGCGCAGCTCGGCCACGCGGGCCTCGGCGAGCGCCGCATTCGCCGTCAGCTCGTCGAGGCGCTTCCGGGCCGCCTGCAGCTCGCGCCAGGCGACGCGCATCGGCTCGCGGTCGACTCCGGCGAACCGGTCGAGCAGCTCGAGCTGGTAGGACGGCCGCGCGAGGCGGCGCTGCTCGAACTGGCCGGACATGGCGACCACACGCTCGACCGCTGCGGCCACGTCCTCGCGCGCAGCGGCCCGGCCCCATGCGTATGCACGCGTCCGGCCGTCGGCGAACACGCGCCGCGCGACCAGCAGCGCATCCTCGTCCTCGGGGCGGAGGCCGGCGAGCTCCTCCAGCTCGTCCGGAAGGTCGAGCTCGGCCTCGACGTACGCCTCGTCGGCGCGGGGGCCGACGAAGGAGTCGTCGCCCTTCATTCCGAGCAGGAGGCCGACCGCCTGCGCGAGGATCGTCTTACCCGCGCCGGTCTCGCCGGTGATGGCGTTCAGCCCCGGCGCGAGCTCGAGCTCGGCCTCGCGGATGAGGACGAGATTCTCGATGCGCAGGCGTCTGAGCACGCGATCGAGTCTAGAGAGGCCCTCCGACGCCGCCTATTGGCTTTCCCGGCCGACCGGCGTATGCTCGCTTCACTTGAGTGAAGCGACGGTTCAGGCGTCTGAACTACCGGTCGGCGAGCGTCTCCGGGCGATCCGGCTGCTGCGCCGGCGGACGCTGAAGGAGGTCGCCGCCGCAGCCGGCGTCAGCGAGAGCTTCGTCAGCCAGCTCGAGCGCGGGCGCACGAACGGCAGCGTCGCGTCGCTCCAGCGCATCGCCGCGGCGCTCGGGATCGAGGTCTCCGACCTGTTCGCGAGCAACGGCCTTCCGCGGCCGCGCGTGCTCCGCCGGGAGGCGCGCGAACCGATTCTGTGGGGTCATCTCGGCCGCAAGTCGCTGCTCACCCCGAAGCCGTTCCACTCCCTGGAGGTGATCGCCGCCGAGTTCGATCCCGGCGGGTCGACCGGCGACGAGCCCTACACGCACGGCGACTCCGAAGAGCTCCTGCTCGTCATCGAGGGCCGAGTCCACGTCCAGCTCGACACCGAGGTGCACGAGCTCAATGCAGGCGACAGCGTCAACTACCGAAGCTCCACGCCACACCGTGTGAGCAATCCGGGGGACGACACGGCGGAAGTGCTCTTCGTGATCACTCCGCCCAGCTACTGAAAGGAGCACCGATGCACACGCTCAACAGGAGAGACCTGCTCAAGATCGCGGGGCTGGCGGGCGCAGCGGGCGTCGTCGGCGGGCCGTCCGCGGTCGCCAACGCGGCGCGCACGGCGCTCGCCGCCGAGTCCGGGGCGCTCCAGGTGCTCGACTGGGCGGGCTACGGCAACGACGGCGGACAGGCGATGTTCGCGCAGTACGTGAAGCAGCACCCGGGCAACAAGCCGAAGTTCACGTACATGACGAACGAGGCGGACGCGCTCGCGAAGATCCAGGCCGGCCTCAAGCCGGACCTCTTCCGTCCGTACGTGGGCTGGGTCGAGTACTTCGCGACGAGCGGTCTCGTGCAGCCGTGGGACACGAGCCTCCTCACGAACTTCAAGCACCTCAACCCGTTCATGGTCAAGGCGGGCCAGTACGCCGGCAAGCAATACGGCATCCCGGACGACTGGGGCCTCGACGCGATCCTCTACCGCACGGACAAGGTGCAGCCCAAGACGAACTCGTGGAGCCTGCTGTACGACGAGCGGTACAAGGGCAAGATCGCGTGGTTCGACGATCCCGTCGAGAACTTCACCATCGCCGGGCTCCTGCACGGCTTCAAGGATCCGTGGAACCAGTCGGACGCCGAGCTCGCGAAGTCGAAGGCGTTCCTCATTTCGAAGAAGCACCTCGTTCGCACGATCTGGGCGTCGGAGACCGACCTCGACCAGCAGTTCGCCTCCGGCGACGTCTGGATCGCGCTCGCGTGGCCGAACGACTGGGTGCAGATGAAGGCGAAGAAGCTGCCGGTCGTCTACATGCACCCGAAGGAGAAGCCGATCGCGTGGGTCGGCATGTTCATGCTCCTGAAGGGAACGCCGCGGCCGGAGCTCGCGCATGCCTACGTCGACGCTTGGAGCTCCGCGAAGAGCGGCAAGTGGCTCGAGGACAACTACGGCTACGGCCATGCGAACACGCTCGCGAAGCCGGCGTCGAGCGACCTGCTGAAGGCGCTGCAGCTGACGAACCCCCGCGCGGTGGCGCTCCCGAACGCGTATCTCGATCGCAACGTCCCGAGGCGCGCGGTCTACGCGAAGGCCTGGGACGAGGTGAAGGCCGCCTGAGGCGCCGCTCCTTCACAACGCCGGGCCTGCTCGGCCTTCCCGTCGGCTGGCTCGGCGTGTTCTTCCTGGCGCCGATCGGGATCGTCGCGGCGTACAGCTTCAACGCGCTCGCGCTTCCGCCGAGCTCGCCCGGCTTCACGACGTCGGCATGGCGGTCGTTCATCCACAGCAGCGTCTATCTCCGGCTGTTCTGGAAGTCGGTGGAGATGTCTCTGATCGTGTCGGCGCTCGTCGTCGTCGTGGCGTTCCCGCTCGCGTACTTCCTCGCGCTCAGCGGCACGAAGCGCAAGTACATCCTGCTCCTCGTCCTCATCGCGCCGTTCCTGACGAGCTACCTCCTCCGCGTGCTCGCGTGGAAGGTGATCCTCGGCGACCAGGGCGTCGTCAACTCGTTCCTCGCGTGGACGGGGGCCCGGTCGCCCGACCACCCCATCTCGGCGCTCCTGTACAGCCGGTTCGCCGTGATGCTCGTACTCGGGTACGTCTGGCTCCCGTTCGTCGCGCTGCCGATCTTCGTCTCGCTCGAGTCGCTCGACACGCGCCTGCTCGAGGCGGCGAGCGACCTCGGTGCCACGCGATGGCAGGCGTTCCGGCGGGTGACTCTGCCGCTCACGCTGCCGGGCATCGTCGCCGCCTTCCTGTTCGTGTTCATCCCGACGGTCGGCGAGTTCATCACGCCGTCGCTCGTCGGCGGGACGAGCGGCTACATGTACGGGAACCAGATCGTCGATCTGTTCGGCACCGGCTTCCCCGACTGGGAGACCGGCTCCGTGCTCGCGCTGTTCCTGCTGGCGGTGATCGCCGCCCTCACCGTCGTCTTCTCGCGCTTCATCCAGGGACGGGACGCGGCGCCGGCCTGATGGACGTCGCGCTCTCACGCAACGGACGCCGGCTGCTCACGAGCCTGTTCGTGCTCGTCGTCGTGTTCCTGTACGCGCCGATCGCGATCCTGCTCGTCTTCTCCTTCAACAACGCCTCCGTCCCGGCGTTCCCGCTCAGCGGGTTCACGCTGCACTGGTACGGCCAGTTCATCCACAACGGAGACCTGCGCGCATCCCTCGAGACGAGCGCGATCATCGCCGCGGTGACGAGCGTCGGCGCGGTGTTCCTCGGAACGCTCGCGTCGATCGCGCTCACGCGTCGCCGCTTCCGCGGCAAGGCGGTGGTCTCGGCGTTCCTCCTGAGCCCGCTCGTCATCCCCTACGTCGTGTTCGGCATCGCGCTGCTCCTGCTCTTCCATCAGCTCGGCATCCCGCGGTCGATGCTCACCGTCATCATCGGCCACATCGTCATCACGCTGCCATACGCGCTGCTCGTGCTCATCCCGCGGCTCGAGCAGATCGACGCCTCGCTCCAGGAGGCCGCCTACGACCTCGGAGCGAGTCACCTGCGCACGTTCCGGTCGGTGACGTTCCCGCTCATCCTCCCTGCGATCCTGTCTGCGTTCCTCATCGCGTTCACGACGTCGTTCGACGAGTACGCGGTCTCGTCGTTCGTCGTCGGAACGCGGGCGACGTTCCCGATCTACCTCTATGCCGCGCTCCGCTTCCCCACACAGCTTCCGCAGGTGATCGCGGTTGCGGTCGTCGTGCTCCTGGTCTCGCTCCTCGTCGTCGTCGGCGCCGAGATCGGTCGCCGCACCGCCGAGAGACGGCTGGAAATCAGTCCCAGCTGAGCGAGACCGCCGAGCCGGCCTCGACGTGGTCGAGCGGCTCGTCGCTCAGGCGGACGGAGACGACGCGGCCGGCGGCCGTGTCGACGTGGAACTGCCGGTAGACGCCGAGATAGACGACGTCGGCGACCACGCCGTCGAGGCGTCCGCCCTCGCGCAGGATGCGGATGCGCTCCGGGCGCACGGACTCGCGGCCGCCGTCGAGGTCGAGCACGTTCACCGTCCCGACGAAGTCGGCGACGAAGTCGGAGGCGGGGTGCTCGTAGATCTCGCGCGGCGTGCCGAGCTGCTCGACGCGGCCGCCGTTCATGACGGCGATGCGATCCGACATCGCGAGCGCCTCTTCCTGGTCGTGCGTGACGTACACGAACGTCGTCCCGATCTCGTGCTGGATGCGCTTCAGCTCGAGTTGCATGTGGCGCCGCAGCTTCACGTCGAGCGCGCCGAGCGGCTCGTCCAGGAGCAGAGCCGCCGGACGGTTCACGAGCGCGCGCGCCAGCGCGACGCGCTGCTGCTGGCCGCCGGAGAGCTGGCGCGGTCGCCGCTTCTCGTATCCCTCGAGCGCGACGACGCGCAGGATCTCGTTCACACGGTCGCCGTGCTCCTTCCGCGGCACTCCCCGGACGCTCAGCCCGAACGCGACGTTGTCGTACACCGACATGTGCGGGAAGAGCGCGTACTGCTGGAAGACCATGTTCACGGGCCGGCGGTTCGGCGGCACGGAGGTCACGTCGTCGCCGTGCAGGAGGATCCGTCCTTCGTCCGGCTCGACGAAGCCCGCGATCATCCGCAGCGTCGTGGTCTTGCCGCAGCCGCTCGGACCGAGGAGCGAGAAGAACTCACCCTCGCCGATGGAGAGCGAGACGCCGTCGACCGCGGCGTGCGCGCCGTAACGCTTCGCGACCGCCTCGAGCTCGATCGCCGCGTTCATCGCGTCCCGATCCGCATGCCGAGCCGGCGCGGGACTGCGGCGGCCGCTCGCGCGACGAGCGAGGGCCTGCGGCCCGCGTCCTCCGCCTCCTCGACGGCGAGGATGGCCGCGCGCACGAGCCCGCCGCCGATCCGCTTCAGCGGCTCGGGCGGGAGCGCCGGTGGCCGGCGGACGAGCGGCAGAGCCGTCCACTCGTCGTCGCGGCCGAGCGCGAGCGAGGCGAGCACCTGCCCGCCGATCCAGCTCGGGCCGACGCCGTTGCCGGAGTAGCCCAGCCCGTAGTGGATCCGCGTGCCCGCCACCGTCCCGAAGAACGGTAGGTGATCGGCGGAGACATCGATAGGGCCGCCCCACGCGCGCTCGATCCGCGCGCCGCCGAGGCCGGGAAGCAGACGGCGCAGCCCGGCCTCCGCGCGGGCGGCCGTCGGGGCATCGTCGGTGAACCGCTCGTCCACCCGGCCGGCGAAGCCGATCGGCCCGCTGCCGCTCCCCATGAGGACCCGGCCGTCCTCCGTCGTGCGGAAGTAATGGAGGAACATCCGCCCGTCGACGACCGCCTCCCTCCCGGTCCAGCCGATCTCGGCGAGGAGCTCCGGCACCGGCTCGGTCAGCACGACGTACGAGCCGAAGTTCGTCACGTGGCGGCGCACGGGCCGCCATCCGCTCGCCGCTGCGTTCGTCGCGACGACGACCGCCCTCGCGCCGCGCAGGTCCTCCACCCGGCGCACCGGCGTCGCCTCGTGGAGCTCGACGCCGGCATCGATGACCTTGCGCCGCAGGACGCGCACGAGGCGCGCCGGCTGCACCGTCGCGCACTCGGGGAAGAAGACCCCGCGCCGGAAGACGGGAGACTGGATGCGCTCGGCGACCTCCTCGCGCCCGAGCCGGACCGCCTGATGGGGCGAGCCGACCGTGGCGGCCGCGTCGACCGATGCATCGAGGGCGCGATCCTGCGCAGGCGTCGTGGACACGCTCACCATCCCGCCCTCGCGCAGCCAGACGTCGTTGCCGAGCGCACGCACGGCGGGGATGATCCCCTCGCCCGCACGAGCGACGGCCAGCCCGCCCTGCTCTCCGAGAACGGCGCACGCCTGCCCGATGCTCGCCCAGTAGCCGTGCAGGAACCCGCCGTTCCGCCCGCTCGGGCCCGCGCCGCAGCGGTCCGCCTCGAGGACGACGACGTGCGCCGACGGGTCGCGCTCCTTGACCGCGAGCGCCGTCCACAGACCGGTGAACCCACCGCCGACGACGCACACGTCGGCGTCCACCTCTCCCGCGAGCGGCTCCGAGACCTCGTCGTCGAATGCAGTCGCAGCCTCCTCCAGCCACCACGAGGTGCCGAGCGAGACGGTCAAGCGAAGGTCTCGCGGTAGCGGCCGAAGAAGGTCGTCTCCGGCAGCGTCGCGAGCAGGCTCCGCTGCGCGCCGAGTGCGATCGCGATCTCGTCACCCGCGGTCATGCTCGCCACCTGGTGGCCGTCGACGAGAACGCAGACCGGGACGTCGGCGGTCGCATTCCGCACCGTCAGCGGTGAGCCGCGCGGGACGACGAGGGGCCGTGCATGGAGCGAGTGCGGCGCGATGAACGTGATCGCCATCGCATCCACGCCGCGCACGAGCACGGGGCCGCCGTTGGAGAGGTTGTACGCGGTCGAGCCGGACGGCGTGCTGCAGATCATCCCGTCGCAGGGGATCGTCCCGAGGTCCTCGCCTCCGACG
>DATAMX010000109.1:0-12488 GCA_036260475.1 Gaiellaceae bacterium
TGACGCATGATCGCTTCGCGGTGCGCCTCGAGATGGTCGAGCGCGTCCTCGTCTCTGTCGGCCTGGCGGGTCTGCGCGAGCAGGATCAGCGGAGCCGCGTAGGCGGCCTGCGTCGAGAACGCGAGATTCAACAGGATGCCGGGAGGCCCGAAACTCCAAAGGCGGCTTGCGCTCGTTAGTTGAGGCGATGGCTTACGCGGCAGCGTCGTCGCGCTTAAGGAAGCTGTACGGGAACCAGTACAGGGGCTTATCGGTCTCCTCGCCCGCGGTGATCTCCGGCTCGGTCGCCAATTCACGGGCTGCTGCCGAGGCGACCTCCCGATTCGCAGCAAGCTGCTTATCCGCTTCGATGAGCGCGACGGACACGTGGCCGCCCTGCTCCTCGATGAGGGCGAGCAGCTGCTGCCTCGCCTGCTCCACGGTCATGCTGCCTTTGCCTATCCGAACGCCAACCGAGCCAAACGCTTTCGCCTTGGATGGGCGTGGTCTAGGCGAAGTGGGATGCGAGCCTCATCTCAGTAGGAGGCCGACGCCCGCGAGCGGGGAGCGGCATCTGAGTGCGCTCGTCGGGTTTGCTCCCGTTGAGCTGCGGTCACTCCCGCGGTCACTCTCTCAGGCGCAACTGCGCACAGTGGAGCGGCACCAAGTAGGAGGAACCGCTGGAGCATCGGCACCTGGCGACGCCTAGCGGCAGCCTGGTCTCCGGTGTGATTGAGCCCGGCGCTTCGCGCCGGTGCGGCCGTATGGCGATATCCCCACATCTCGCCATATCTTGGGATAGCCCAGAACGTCCCATTCTCTAGGACTCTCTAAGACGTCAATAGGCGCCTTAGACATGCAGCGCAGAAGGCACAACCGCTGCCCAGGGACTGCCCCGCTACTGCCCTCCGAGCAGTGAGATGTCCGAAAGCGGCGGCGAAGAGTCCTTACTAAGAGGGGCAGCCTCGGCGCAGCCGCGCGTGGCCGATGTCAACCGGCTGCAGTTCTCGATGTCCCTATTCGGGCTTTTCGGGCCGCGTGTTGTACGAGGGAGTTCCTTCGGCGAGCGGCCGGCAGTCGGCCGGCTCGGTCTGTCCAGCCCTCCGTCCTGAGCTGTTGAGCGGTGTGTGCTCCCACTCCGTCTGTTGATGCGGGTTGGGCGTCGCTGCCGTTCGCTGCGCCTGCGGCTCCGCGTGCGTGACCTCCCTCCTTCTACCTCAGACAAGAAACCCGTCTGAAGGAGGGAGGTCACGCATCACGGCAGCGACGCCCAACCAGGTGAAGCGGGAGCGGGAGCACACACCAACAACAGAAGAACAACCAGTGAGCAGCTGTAGGAGAAGGGAGTGATCTAGCTGCAGGAAGAGACGTACTCGATCCTCAACGAGAAGAAGGCAGCCCGGCGAGCAGTACGGAGGGACAGCGGCAGCCACCAGCTCACCGAACGGGACCGGGAGCTGTTCGGCTTCATCGCTGAGCAGTACGCGGTCACGCTCGATCAGCTCGCCGTCCTGATCGGGCGCAGCTACCGGACCGCACGCGGCCTGCGCGATCGGTGGTGTGCTGCCGGCTGGACGAAATCAGCTCGTCTCTCCATCGACCTTCCGCCGTTCGTTTGGCTGACCAGCCGCGGGACGACCATCGCCGGGTCGCGCTTCCGCACCTGGCAGCCCAACCACGGCCTCGTCCGGCACCTCGAGGCCGTCACCAACGTCCGGCTTCTCGTCGAACAACAGCTCGGGCTCGGGCAGTGGCGGTGCGAGCGCTCGCTCGCTAAGGGCTTCGCGTCGCGTTCCGAATGGCGCGCGTATCTCCCCGACGGCGTCCTGCTCACGCCTGAGACCGCGATTGAGGTCGAGCTGACCCGCAAGAGCCGCATACGGCTCGAGCAGATCATGCTCGACGTCGGCATCGCCTACGACCACGTCTGGTACTTCGCCGTCCCGCGACTGCTGCCAGTCCTGCGCGAGCTCGCCGCAGCGGCTCCGTACTCGAACGTCGTCGTTCATCGTTACCCGCCGCGTCCCGCCGACCTCGTCGGTGCCGCGCGGGCGAGCTAACCCCACCCATCGCAGTCGTGCGGCGGCGCGGCCGCATGAGCGTACGCGCCGTGGGACGGCCGTCAAGCCGCCCTGCGGGCGCCTTCCCTCGCTTCGCTCGTGACCGCCGTCCCGCGGCGCGTCAAACGCGAAGAAACGCCGCCGCACGCTGCCCTCCGAAAGGAGTCTGAATGACCCCACGCACTGCAGCCGACCGGCGGTGCAGCTAAATGCCGTCGAGGTTGCGGCCGGCAACCGATCCTGCTCTGATCGAGGATGGCGTCGCGCCAAGTCGGGAAAGGAAAGAGAACGCCCATGAGCAGACCGAGGAACTACACCCCGAAGTCGAAGCCTTCGCGCACTGGTTCGCAGACTGGTGGCTCCGGCGCCGCTGCGGGGAAGCGATCGACGCGCAACAGCGACGAGCCGCGTAAGACGCGTGCCGTCGCCTACGTGCGCGAGTCGACCGAGGAGCAGGGAAAGGGTTTCTCGCCCGACGCGCAGCGAGAAGCGATCGGCCGCTTCGCCGACGAAAACGAGCTCGAGCTCGTCGACGACTACTGCGACTTCCACAGCGGGTGGAAAAAAGCCGACGGCCGGCCCGAGTTCCAGCGGCTCATGACGGACGCCGCCGAACGCCGCTTCGACGTCGTGCTCGTCTACCACACGTCACGCTTCGCACGCAATCAGTCCGAGGCGCGCAGCTACAAAGCGCTGTTGCGCGACCGGCTCGGCATCCGCGTCGTCTCGGTCACGCAACCGATCGGCGACGACCCCTCCGACCCATCGTTCTTTCTCGCAGAGTCGATCCACGAGATGTTCGACGAGTACTACTCCGTCTCGCTCTCGTTCTGGACGCGCACCGGCCTGCGCGAGAAGGCCCGCCAAGGACACCTCGTCGGCTCGCTCCCCTGGGGCTATATCCGCGATCGAGAATCCGGCCTCGCCGTCCCGGACTCGGAGCGTGCAGAGCTGGTTCGCGAGCTCTTCGAGCGGTATACGACCGGGCACGAGTCCGATCGCTCGCTCGCAGAGTGGCTCAACGCCCGCGGCGCACGCACCGCGAAGGACCGCGCCTTCGGCAAGGACACGGTGCGCGAGATGCTCGTCAACGCCGCCTACTGCGGCTACGTCTGCGGACTGCGCAGCAAGGACCGCTCCGTCCGCGGCCTGCACGAGCCGCTCATCAGCGAAGAGTTGTTCGACCGTGTGCAGGAGATCCGCGCCTGGCGGACGCGCGTGCTCAAACCAGGTAAGCCGTCCGAGGACTACCTGCTTCGCAAGCTCCTGTACTGCGAGCGCTGCGGCGCGCGCATGCATGGAACGCGCGGCTCGCGCGCCGGCGTCCGCCGCTACCTCTGCTCAACCCGTCGCTACTCCAAGGGGTGCGGCCAGCCGATCACCAAGGCAGAGCCGCTCGAGGCACAGCTCGTTGAGTGGCTGCACGACTTCCAACCCGACGAACAGGTGCGTACGCACGTCCTCGACGTCATCCGCGCCGAAGCGAAGCGCCTCGGCGGCGACGACCCCGCCCGCCGCCGCGAGCTGCACGCACAGCTTGACCGGCTCCGCGACCTCTACGTCCTCGGCGACCTCACCAAGAACCAGTACGTCATGAAGCGGCAGGCAATCGAGGAAGAGCTCTCCCGCCACGCGCCGGCGATCGACCCGGCGCTCGCCCAGGCCGAAGCGCTCCTCGGGGATTTCAGTCACTTCTGGGACGGGGAGCCATCGCCGCTCGAACGGCGAAAGCTCATCTCCACCCTGCTCGACCGCGTCTGGCAAGACGACGGCCGCATCGTCGCGGTCCGACCCCGCAAGCCTTTCGTGCGCTACTTCCGGACGATGCAGCAACTGAACACCCCGCCGAAGAGGCGTGGTGTCAAACGCGGGAGCGAAGGTACGACCGCCGATGAGCCCGCGAAGCGCGGAACCATGCGGCGGGGTGTCAAAGGCGGGAGCGACGGGACTCGAACCCGCGACCTCCGGCGTGACAGGTGAGTCAGAGCGTTTCGTCGGGCTTCAACCACCGGCTGGAATCGGGTAACCATGCGGGTTCTCCCCATCGTTGAGCTTCCCGCTGGGACGGCGATTTTCGGCTGGTTGCACCCCGTCGTTTCCAGGGCGTTTCCAGGGTGGGGCGGAGGCGTTGGGTCAGGCTGGGAACGGCGCTCTCTCGAACGGGAGCGACGGGCCGTTTAGCAGCGAACGTCATCTCTCAGATTCGAGTGTGACGATCTGATCCGGCGCTTCAGTCTCCGGCTGAATGCAGCTCCTCGGATCCGCGGTCGCGAAGCTCGCGCCGGAGGACCTTTCCGGTCAGGGTTTTCGGGAGCTCGTCGACGATCTCGATCTGACGCGGATACTTGTACGCGGCGATCCGTTCCTTGCAGAACTCGATGAGCTCGGACTCGTCGGCGTTCCGGCCGGTCTTGAGGCTGACGAACGCCTTGACGCTCTCGCCGCGATAGTCATCCGGGACGCCGACGACTGCGGCTTCTCGGACGGCGGGATGAGCGTAGAGGGTGTCCTCGACCTCGCGTGGCCAGACCTTGTAGCCGGCCGCGTTGATCACGTCCTTCTTGCGGTCGACGACGTAGAACCAGCCCTCCTCGTCCATGAAGCCCACGTCGCCCGTGTAGAGAACGCCGCCGGGCATCGTCTGCCGGGTGTCGTCGGGCTTCTCCCAGTAGCCAGGAACGACCTGCGGTCCGGTGATCGCGATTTCGCCGAGGCCGCCGGCGGCGACCTCTCCGCGATCCTCGTCGACGATCGACGACATCGTGTTGAAGATGGGAAGTCCGACCGCGAGGGCCCCCGAGCCGGGGTCGACCGGGGCGCGACTGCCGAGTGGAACCATGTGCGATGGCGAGGTGGTCTCGGTGAGGCCGTAGACGGAATGGATGTACGTCCCGAAGAGTCTCTCGTATGCGTCGACCGTCGCTGGAGCGATCGGCGCCCCGCCGCTGTACAGCTTCGCGAACGACGAGAGATCGCATTCACGCGCCGTGGGATGGTTCATCAGCCCGATGAAGGCGGTGATCGACGCGACGGTGAACGTCGCTCGGTAGCGCTCGACCATCTCGACGAGTGTGTCGACGTCGAAGCGGTAGAAGAGCACCAGCGGCATCGGTACCAGGGTGGCCACGGCGACGTGCGCGATCAGCCCGGTGATGTGGAACAGCGGGGCGACTCCGAGCACGACGTCGTCCTCGCCGAGATGGATCCAGTCCCGGTACACCTGCGCGTTGAAGACGACGTTGCGATGGGTGTTCATCGCGCCCTTCGGCGGTCCCGTCGTTCCCGACGTATACGTGAGGAACGCGATGTCGTCGGGCCCGAGGACGACGGGATCGAGCTCCTGTCCGGCGTGCGCGAGCGCCAGTTCGAGCAGGTCGTGCGTCCCGCCCCGCCGGCTCCGCCGCACCTCGGCGAGCAACGCCGGGAACGGCGCGTCGAGGAAGTCGAGCTCCGACGTCGTGACGACGACGCGGACTGGGGTGGCGGGGACGACGGCGGCCGCAACGTCGCGGTACAACGTCTCGAGCGCGATGAGCGCGGCGGCGCCGCAGTCGTTCAGGGTGAACTCGAGCTCGCGCTGCTTGAGCATCGGGTTGACCGGCACCATGATCGCGCCGAGCTTCCACGTCGCCAGCTGCGCCAGGACGAACTGCGGGACGTTCTGGACGTAGACGGCGACACGCTCCCCGTGCCGGATGCCGAGCTCGTACAGGCCGCGCGCCAGTCCGTCGGAGAGGCTGTCCGCGGTGCCGAACGTGATCGAGGAGTCGAAGTAGTGGATGAACGGCCGGTCCGCGCTGCGCTCGACGGCTGCCGCGAACATCTCGAGGGCATTGGAGAAGCTTGGCGCGATGTCGCCGGGCAGCCCGGATTCGTACCGTTCGAGCCACGGGCGGTCCAGGTACGCGCTCATGTGCCCTAGAGCAGGCTGTCTCCGGTTCGGCGGTCGAAGAAGTGCAGCCGGCTCGGGTCGAGCGCGAGCCTGAGGCGGCCGCCGCGCCGCGCGCTCGAGCGCGGGTCGATGCGCGCATTGAAGAGCGCGCCCTCGTCGACGAGCACCGCTTCGTCGTTCTCGCGCGCCGCGCGCAGGTCGACGGCGTCGACGCGCGGCGCGTCGATGGGGAAGATCACGTGCGCGTCGGCGCCGAGGTCCTCGAGCACGACGACCTCGACCTCGATCTGCGGCAGCCCCGGCTCGGCGAACGCGGCATCCTCGAAGCTCTCCGGGCGCAGTCCGAGAATCACGCGCCCGTTGTCGGCACCGCGCGGGCGCCGCTTCGGATCGAGCGGGAGGGTGAAGCCGGCGAACGACACCGAGTCGTCGGCGACGGCGGCCTCGACGAGGTTCATCGACGGCGAGCCGATGAATGCGGCCACGAACAGATTCGCCGGCTCGCGATAGAGGGCCTGCGGCTCGCCGGCCTGCTGGATGCGCCCGTCGCGCATCACGGCCACCCGCTGGCCGAGCGTCATCGCCTCGATCTGATCGTGCGTGACGTAGACGGTCGTCACGCCGAGACGCTCATGCAGGCGGGAGAGCTGCGCGCGCATGTCCACCCGCAGCTTCGCGTCGAGATTCGACAGCGGCTCGTCCATGAGAAAGGCCGCCGGCTCGCGCACGATCGCGCGACCCATGGCGACGCGCTGCCGCTGGCCGCCCGAGAGCTGGGCCGGCTTCCGGTCCAACAGCTCGTCGAGGCCGAGCATCCCCGCGACCTCGTCCACTCGGCGGCGGATCTCGCTCTTTTCCGTCTTGCGCATCCGCAGCCCGTAGCCGAGGTTCTCGCGCGTGCTCATGTGCGGGTAGAGCGCGTAGCTCTGGAACACCATCGCGACGTCGCGGTCGCGCGGCGACACGTCGGTGACGTCTCGGCCGCCGATCTCGATGCGTCCGTCGGTGACGTCCTCGAGCCCGGCGATCATGCGCAGGAGCGTCGTCTTCCCGCAGCCCGACGGGCCGACGAGGACCATGAACTCTCCTTCGTCGACCGTCAGGTCCACAGCGTCCACGGCGACGACGGAGCCGAAGCGCTTCGTCACGCCGCTGATCGCGATCCCGTGTCCGGCGGCAGCGGTCATGCGTACGGGGGTCGGACCGTGAGGACCGGGACGCCGAGCAGCTGCATCGCCACCGGCAGGCTCGGCATGTCGTCGACCATCAGCGCGACCTGCTCGCCTCGCCCGACGAGCCCGCCGACATGATGCACCTTGAAGTCCTCGAGTCCCGGGGGCACGCCGTCGACGCCGCCGAGGATGAGCTCGTCGTACGGCACGCCGTGCGCGGCGAGCCATGCTTCGGTCAGATCGCGCGCCGCCTCGTCCCGCGAGCTGACGATGACGATGCGGTAGTGCGGCGCGAGCAGCTGGACGAGACGGCACGCACCGGGGATCGGCATGTCGTTCTCGCACGCGAGCGAGTAGGCGACCCAGTCGGTGTCCTCGCGCGGGTCCGCGATCAGGTGGTGGCGCGGGCTCGTGTCGCACAGGGTCGAGTCCAGGTCGATGCAGATCGTCCCCCGCTTGGGCGCGGGCTCGATCGGAGCACGGACGTCGTACCAGCGTCCGTACTCGGCGATGACGCGGATCGTGCCCGGCGGCGGCAGAAGCCGGAGCGGGTCGGCGCTGTGCAGCGGATAGAGCACGTCCGGCGTGACGAGCTGGACGAAGCGATGCAGGTCATGCGGCGTCGCATGGCCGCTCGTCCCGATGGACGCGAACGGGATCTCGAGCCGCGCGAGCCACTGCTGGAGCAGGTCCCACGCCGGCTGGAACGGGCCGAGCGGCTCTCCGTTCGCGTGCAGGAAGATCGAGCCGACGCCGACGGGCAGGTCGAGCAGCACGTCGAGCCTCTCGGAGGCGACCTGAACGACGAAGCGGGACGGGTCGCTCCGCACCGCGTCGATCGCTGCGCCGTCGAGCTCCTCCACGCCCTGCATGCCCCAGGCACGAAGGAACGATGCGATCGCCGGCGGCCACAGGATCGTGCGCCCGTGCTTCCGTGCGATGGTCGTGAACGACTCGACCCGTTCGATGTCGCGCGGGTACAGCGTGAGCAGCACGAGCCCGGGAGTCCGCGCGAGCGCGTCGTCGAACGCGGCCTCGACCTCGCTCTCCGGCCGGAGGACGATACGCGGGTCGCCCGTGAGCGTCGTCCCCTCCATCACGAGCGCATGCGCTCCGCGCGCACGTTCCGCGAAGTGCTCCGTCAGCTCGGGATGGCGCCCGTGTAGCCTGAGGTCGCCGCTGTAGGCGACGACGCCGGCGTCGGTGCGGACGAGGAAGCCGGAGGCGCCGGGGATGTCGTGGTCGACGGCGTACCGCTCGACGACGAGCGGCCCAACAGTGACGGGCTCGCCCTCGGCCATCGGCTCGACCGTGGCGGGGCCGCCCTCGAGGCCCTGCGCGGCCGTCTCGAGCGCGCCGAGCATGCGCGCGGTCTCCTCGGCGGCGCGGATCGGCACGGAGGGATCGACCCAGCCGAGCAGGCCGACGTGGTCGATGTGACAGTGGCTGACGAAGACCGCCGTGCGGCCGTCGCCGGCTGCGCCCGCCACCCCGGTGCCGGCGACCGCCTCGGGCCGGTACAGGCCGGCGATCGTGGGCGCTTCGCCGAGACGGAGCCGTGTGCGCAGCTCGGACCCCGGCTCCGGTCGCAGCGGACTGCGGACGAGCCCTTCGCGGCCGGGAATGTCGAGGCCCATGTCGAGCACCACCCGCCAGCCGTCCTGCTCGACGACGACTTTCGTCGAGCCGATGACGCCGACGCCGCCGTAGAAGCGCATCCGAGCGCTCATGCCCCAACCCCCACAAGCTGCTCTCCGGATGTCCACGCCTCGAGCACGGGCAGGAGATCCTCGATGCGCGTCGCCTCGAACGTCGCCCGGCCGACCGGGCCCACATGGAACGGATCGACGTACGCGGTCGCACACCCGAGCGCGAGCGCCGGCGCGATGTCGTTGACGAAGTGGTCGCCGACGCTCAGCACCAAGGCAAGCGGGACGTCCTGCACGCGCGCGAGCGAGCCGAGGCGGGCGGTGAAACGCTCGGGCTTCTGGGCGTGGCACACGATCTCGTCGAACAGGCCGAGGACTCCGAGGCGCTCGAGCAGGGGCATCACTCCGAAAGCGGGCGTGTTCGACATGAGCACGTGCCGGGCACGGCCGGCGCTTCGCTCGAGGAGCTCGGGCAGGCCGTCCGGCACCTCGAGCTTGCACTCGTCGGTGAGCATGAATGCCCGCGTCCGCGCAAAGGCGTCTGCGAAGGCACGCGACGCGCCGCGCGGACCGCCGGCGAGCACGACCGCCGCCTCCCATCCGTCCGACGCCTCGACTCCGCCTTCGCCGGCGAGATATGCGTCGAGCGCCGCGAGATATGCGTCCCGCCGCTCCGCCGCGAGCTCGGAGGCGATGCCGCGTGCGTAATGGCGGCATGCTTCCGCGCTTCGGTACACGGTCCCGTCGAGGTCCCACACGACGACTGCAGTGGGCCGGTCGCTCATCCCTTCATCGCCCCGGTCGTCGCGCTCGCGCCGGCGACGAGTCGCCGCTGCGAGAGCATGAAGACGATCATGATCGGCAGGGTCGTGAACACCACCGCCGCGGACAACCCCGGCCAGTCGGTGCCGTTCGTCCCGAAGAACGTCGAGAGGCCGACCTCGATCGGCTGCACCGACGGGCTGCTCGTCATGATGAACGGCCAGAGGAAGCTGTTCCACGAGCCGATGAAGATGTAGAGCCCGATCGTGATCAGTGCCGGGCGGGCGAGCGGCGCCGCGATCGTGCGCAGGAATTGCATCTGCGACGCCCCGTCGAGCTCGGCGGCCTCGATCAGCTCCGGCGGGAGGGAGCTGAAGAATTGGCGGAGCAGGAAGATCCCGAACACCGACGCCCCCCACGGGATGATCTGCGCCCAGTACGTGTTGAGCCAGTGCAGCTCCTTGAGGACGATGTAGTCCGGGATGAGCAGCACGACCTTGGGGATCATGAGGATGCTGAGGATCAGGAAGAAGCAGATCTCCCGGCCGCGGAAGCGCATGACGCCGAGCGCATAGCCGGCGAGGAGCGACGTCAGCAGGACGAGAGCGACCGTGCTGCCCGCGATCAGCACGGTATTGAGGAAGTAGCGAACCCACGTCGCCTCGTGCCAGGCGGTCGAATAGTTGCCCAAGACGCCGCCGGGCAGGAAGTTCGGCGGGAACTGGTACACGCGGTTGCTCGTGTTCAGCGACGTGACCACGACCCAGTAGAACGGGAACGCGAAAACGACGCCCACGAGGACCGCGAGCAGCCCCGTGCGGAGCCGGGTGACCCGTCTCATCGACAGGGCTGCTCGCGTCCCGGATCTCACGAGCTCGCCGCCGCCATCGCCTTCTGTTGCGCGGTCGCGAGCGCCGAGGCCGGGCTTGCGCCGTTGTCGAGGACGGCCTGCATCGCCTCGGCGACGTATCCCTCCGCCTGCGTCCACCACGCGTACGGCGGGTTGCCGCCGGCGTACTGGAGAGCCTCCGCGGCGATCTTCTGGTACGGGTGCGTCGCGATGTACTTCTTCATGTACACGAGTGCCGACTTCGTCACGGGCAGGTAGCCGGTCTTGATCGCCCAGTACGCGGTCGCATGCGGGCTGCTCAGGTACTTCATGAACTCCCACGCGGCCGCGCGCTGGGCGGCCGACGCCTTCGAGAAGATGACGGTGTTCGTGCCCGCCATCGCGTTACCCTCGCCGCCGTTCGGCCCGGCCGGGAGCGGCGCCACCTGCATGTTGAACTTGCCGCCCACCGCGGCGAGCATGTACGGGTAGCCCGCGATCGAGGAGACCGCGAACGCGGAGCGGCCCGCGCCGAGGGCGGTCTGCTCCGGGTAGTTGGTGCCGACCTGAAGCGCACCGTGCGTCTTGAGGTCGTCGAGGAACTGGAGCGCCTGTACCGCCGCCTTCGTGTCGAGGGTCGGCTTGCCGTTCTTGATCCACGTACCGCCGAAGGCCTTGACCATCGACAGGTACTCGAGCGTGCCGTTGGCCGGAGCCGACAGCGTGCCGGTGTCGAGGCTCTCGCCCCAACTGCCGCCGGTGGTCACCTTCTTCTCCGCGGCCGCGTACTGCGCCCACGTCGTCGGCACGGAGAGGCCGGCGGCCTTCAGCATGTTCGCGTTGTAGAAGAGGACGTAGTCACTCTTGTTGAACGGCCACATCCAGATCTTCCCGTCGGGCAGGAACAGGTCGTTCCAGACGCCCTTCCAGATGTGGCTCTTGAAGGTCCCCGGGACGCCGACCTTCTTGCTGTTCACATAGCCGTCGAGCGGGATGATCGCCTTCGCGCTCGCGTAGGCGGCCGCCCAGTTCTCGTACGCCTGCCCGATCGTCGGCGGGTCGCCCGCCGCGATCGCCGCCTCTTCCTTCTGCTGCAGGACGCCGTAGTTCGGCTCGGCGATGAGGTTGATGGTGATTCCGGGATGCGTCGACTCGAAGTTCTGCGTCAGATCGTCGAGCGTCGGCTTCTGCGTCCCGGACGACATCGCCTCCATGAACGAGATCGTCACGTTCGCGCGATGGCTCGTCGTCGCCGCCGATGCTGCGAGCGGCGCTGCGACCGCCGCCAGCACGGCGACGATCGCGATGAACCGTCTGTGCCGTTGCATGCTGCTTCCCTCCTGAATCGGTGGTGTGGACGTCTTCACGCTGCGCGCCGCGACAGCCGCAGCTGGAGCAGGGTGAACAGGGCTATGACGACGAAGAGGACGACGGCGATCGCGGCGCCGAAGCCCGTCTTGTAGAAGACGAAGCTCTGCTGGTAGAGGAGGAAGCCGGTCGTCGTCGTCGCGCTGAGCGGCCCTCCTCCGGTCATCGTGTAGATCTGCGTGAACGCTTGCAGGGAGTCGATCGTCGTGATGACGACCACGAAGAGCGTCGTGTTGACGAGCTGCGGGATCACGACGTCCCGCACCTCGTGCCAGTAGTTCGCACCGTCGACGCGTGCGGCCTCACGGAGCTCCCCGGAGACGGTCGCGAGTCCCGCGAGGAAGATGATCACGGTGAACCCGAGGTCGTGCCAGAGCGTGTACACGATGAGCGCCGGCATCGCCCACGTCGTCGACTGGAGCCAGCCGACCTCGGGAAGATGAAGAAGCCGCAGCAGGCTGTCGATGAGGCCGAACTGCGGGTTGAAGATCCAGACCCAGACGATCGACGTGGCGACGAGCGGGGTGAAGTACGGGGTGAGGACCGCGAGTCGCACGATGCGGCGGACGACCCCCCGTCTGCTCAGAAGAAGTGCGATCCCCAGCCCGAGCACCGTGCTCCCGCCGACCGTTGCGCCGACGAAGTACACCGACGTGACGATCGAGTTCCAGAAGTCGCTCGAGTGCACGAGGGCGGTGTAGTTGCCGCCGCCGACGAAGTGCGACAGCGACGGGTTGAGCAGGTTCCAGTTGAAGAAGCTGATGTAGAGGACGAAGA
>DATAMX010000149.1:0-19996 GCA_036260475.1 Gaiellaceae bacterium
GCGCACTGGGCGTACAAGCGCGGCAAGAAGACGACTGCGGACGCGGAGTGGCTCGCCTGGGTCGAGCAGCTGATGGACATCCACGCAGACGAGACGGACTCTCGCGAGTTCGTCAAGTCGTTCCGCACCGACCTCTTCGACGAAGAGGTGTTCGTCTTCACGCCGAAGGGCGAAGTCAAGACGCTGCCTGCAGGCGCGACGCCTATCGACTTTGCGTATGCCGTGCACACCGACGTGGGCCATCGCACGGTCGGTGCGAAGGTGAACGGCCGCATCGTCCCGCTGCACTACAAGCTCGTGAACGGCGACCGCGTCGAGGTGCTGACGTCGAAGAGTGGGCGCGGCCCGTCACGGGACTGGCTCTCCCTCGTCGAGTCGTCGCGCGCGCGCAACAAGATCCGCCAGTTCTTCTCGCGCGAGCAGAAGGAGGATCTGGAGGCGAAGGGCCGCGAGACGCTCGAGCACGCGCTGAAGGCGCAGAACCTCCCGTACCGGAAGCTCGCCGGCTCGGCCGTGCTGGCCGGCGTCATTCGCGAGACCGGCTTCAAGAAGGCGGAGGAGTTCTACGTCGCGCTCGGCTCGGGCAAGCTCACGGCCGGGAGCATCGTCAACAAGGTCCTCCAGCGGCTGAAGGTCGAGGAGGTCGCCGAGGAAGAGACGATCAGCCCGCGCAAGCGGCCGAAGGCGCGCGACGCGCTCGCGAGCCAGACGTACGGCATTAACGTCATCGGCGTCGAGGACGTCCTCGTCCGCCTCGCCAAGTGCTGCACGCCGGTGCCGGGCGACCCGATCGTCGGCTACATCTCGCTCGGGCGCGGTATCACGATCCACCGCGAGGACTGCCCCAACGCGCGGGCGCTCATGCGCAACCCGGAGCGGTTCACGCCGGTGGAGTGGGAGGGCGGGACGACGCAGAGCTTCCGCGTCCAGATCGCCGTCGACTCGTGGGACCGGCAGCGGCTGCTCGAGGACGTCGCGCGGACGTTCGCCGAGCACGGCGCGAACATCGTCGCCTACGGCGGCACGGTCGAGGATCAGATGGCGCGGAACTGGTACGTCGCCGAGGTCGGCGAGGTGAAGGCGCTGCGGGCGCTGCTGACGGCGCTGCGCAACGTCGAGGGCGTCTTCGACGCCTACCGCGTCACGCCCTCGTAACGAGATCTCGCGCGCGACGGGGGACACTCCCCGTCACGAGAGTGTCGGGAAGAGGACACGGTCCCGTGACGATTTCCGTGCTTCGCCGACGCTGCTGCAGTTCAGCGCTTGGCATCGCCGGGCCACGCGCCCGTGAGGCGTGCAAACCCGGTGGCGCCTGCTCTGTCGATCGTCGCCTTCACCGCGCCGAAGACCGCGCCCTGGGCTGCAGCTGCCGTGACGACCTCGCCCCAGCCTCTGCGCTCGTCGGTCGCCTCCGGCGCCTCGTCTTCGTGAGCGAGCGCCTTCCACGCACGCTTGAAGAGCGCGCCCGCGATGACCCCGCCGAGCACGCTGACGACGAGACCGACGGGCTTGTACAGGAGGCGCGCCATGTGGGGGAGCTTCCCGGATCGGCGCGAAGCACACCTGCGGCTTACGGATCCCAGGCCTCGCCGCCGGTGTCCCAGCCGACGAGGCAGAGGTCGGCGATCTCCGCCGCCACCTGCTCGAGGTGCGCGCGGTCGACGTCGCCGTCCGCGGCGAGCTCGGCTACGCGCTCGCCCTTCCAGGTCACCGGCACGCTCACGCGCCGCAGGTCGTCCGGCGTCCCGGCCTCGGGGCCGAGTGCGAGCTCGCCGTCCTCGACGAAGAAGATCCCCGCCCACCGGCAGCCGTCCCCGCCGGCAAGCTCGGCCACCGTCTGACGGAGTACGTCGTCGGCGTCAGCCGACACCGAGCTTCTCTCTGAAGTCGTCGGGGACCGGAACCGGCCGGCGCGTCGCGGAATCGATGTTGACGAGCGTCTGGTGCGCCGTCACCGCCAGCGTCCCGTCGGCGAGATAGGCCGCGAACTCGTACGTGATGCTGGTCGTCCCGATCCGAGCGACGCGAACGTGGATGTCGAGCTCGTCGTCGAACCGCGCCGGCGCGAAGTACTCGACGTCGTTCGCGCGCATGACGAACTCACCGCCGTGTAGAAGTCCCAAGGAGCGCAGGTACTCGACGCGTGCAAGGTCGAAGTACGGGTTGTACCGCCCGTAGTAGACGACCCCCTGCGCATCGGTGTCGGAGAAGCCGACCCGCGTGCGCGCCGAGAATGCGTACTCGCTCACGACCGGATGAGATCGAGCACTTCGTCGCGCTTCCGCTCCATCAGGTCCTCGGAGGTCGCCTCGAGGTTGAGGCGCAGGAGCGGCTCGGTGTTCGACGGCCGGACGTTGAAGTGCCAGTCGTCCAGGTCGACGGAGATGCCGTCGAGATGCGAGATCCTCGCCTCGCCGGCGTAGCGCTCCTTGATCTCCTGCAGCTTCAGCGCCACGTCCTTCACCGGCGTGTTCAGCTCGCCCGTGAGGAAGTAGCGCGCGCGCAGCGGCGCGAGGATCTCCGAGAGCTTCCGACCCTTGCGCGAGATGAGCTCCAGCATGAGAAGGAATGGGACGACACCGGTGTCTGCCTGCGAGAAGTCGCGGAAGTAGTAGTGGCCCGACACCTCGCCGCCGAACGCGGCGTGATCCTTCCGCATGCGCGCCTTGATGAACGCGTGCCCGACGCGATTCACGAGCGCCTCTCCGCCGTCGCGCTCGATCGTCTGCGGCACTGCGCGGCTCGCGCGCACGTCGTAGATGATCTTCGCGCCCGGCTCCTTCGCGAGCACGAGCTCGGCGAAGAGCGCGGTGACGAAATCGCCCGGAACGAACTCGCCGCTGTCGTCGACGAAGAAGCAGCGATCGGCGTCTCCGTCGAAGGCGACGCCGAGGTCGGCACCCTCCTCGAGCGTCTTGCGGACGATGAACTCCCGGTTCTCGGGAAGCAGCGGGTTCGGCTCGTGGTTCGGGAACGTCCCGTCCGGCTCGAAGAAGCACCGTGCGGCCGTCACGCTCGGAAGCCGGTCGAGCACGGGCGGGAGCATCGCCCCGGCCATCCCGTTGGCCGCATCCACCACGACCTTCAGCGGCCGCAGCGCGGACACGTCGATGAAGGACATCACCCGATCGACGTAGGACGGCCAGATGTCGTACGCCGACACCGTCCCGGCAGGGCCGGAGGCGGGCCAGGCCGCCGCGATCGCCCGGTCGCGCACGTCCAGGAGCCCCGACTCGCCGCCGACGGGCAGCGCGCCGCGGCGGACGATCTTCATCCCCGTGTAGTCCTTGGGATTGTGGGAGGCGGTGACCGTGAGGCCGCCGTCGAGCCCCAGCTCGCCGACCGCGAAATAAAGCATCTCCGTCCCGATCATCCCCAGGTCGAGCACCTCGGCGCCGCCGTCCGCGACGCCGCGCATCGCCGCTGCCGCCATCGCCGGGCTCGACAGGCGCATGTCCCGGCCGACTGCGAAGCGCTTGGGCTCGAACTGCTGCACGACCGCGCGGCCGATCGCGTAGGCCCCCTCCTCGTCCAGCTCGGTGGGATAGAGCCCGCGCACGTCGTACGCCTTGAAGACCTTCGGATCGAGCATCCGCGGCGATCCTAGCCACGTCCGGCCCGACTACCATGAAGGGATGGAGCGCAAGCTCGCGACAGTCCTCTTCGTCGACCTCGTCGACTCGACCGAGCGCCTCTCCGGTCGCGACCCGGAGATCGTGCGGCGCCAGGTCACGCGCTTCTTCGACGAGGTCGAGCACTGCATCGTCACCCACGGCGGCACCGTGGAGAAGTTCGCCGGCGACGCCGTCATGGCCGCCTTCGGCATCCCGCTCGCGCACGAGGACGACGCCGAGCGCGCCGTGCGCGCCGGCCTGGCCACGCTCGGCAAGGTGCGCGAGCTCGACCTCCAGGCCCGCATCGGCATCGAGTCCGGCGAGGTCGTGGTCGAGGACCAGCGCGACTCCACGTTCGCCACCGGGGAAGCGGTGAACCTCGCGGCGCGCCTCCAGCAGGAGGCGAAGCCGGGCGAGATCCTCATCGGGCCGGGAACCGCGAGCCTCGTCCGCGAGAGCGTCGAGCTCGAGCCGCTCGAACCGCGCGACATTCGCGGGTTCGGGCAGCCCATCGTCGCGCACCGCGTGGTGTGCGCGACCGAGCTGGGCCGCCCGCTGCGCTCGCTCGCCGCGCCGCTCGTCGGACGGGAGTCGGAGCTCGAGCTCCTCGAGAACACCTTCGCGCGCACCGTGCGCGACAAGCGCGCGACGCTCCTCACCATCTACGGCGACCCCGGGGTGGGGAAGAGCCGCCTCGCGCGCGAGTTCGTCGCAGGCCTCGAGCGCGCGCTCGTGCTCTCCGGCCGCTGCCTGCCGTACGGCGAGGGCGTCACGTACTGGCCGCTCGCCGAGATGGTGAAGTCCTCCGCCGGGATCACCGACGACGACCCGCTCGACGAGGCGCAGCGGAAGATCCGCGAATGCTGCGAGGACGAGGCCGTCGCCGACCTGCTCGGCCTCGCCGTCGGCGTGCTCGAAGCGGTCGAGGGCGAGCGCAGCCAGCAGGAGATCACGTGGGCGGCGCGCGCCTGGGCGGAGCAGCTCGCGGCCGGGCAGCCGCTCGTGCTCGTGTTCGAGGACGTGCACTGGGGCGAGGAGCCGCTGCTCGAGCTGATCGAGCATCTCGCCGCATGGGTGCGCGAGCAGCCGCTGCTGCTGCTGTGCATCGCACGGCCGGAGCTGCTCGACGTGCGCCCGGCGTGGGGAGGCGGGCGCATGCGGTCGACGACGCTCGAGCTCGAGCCGCTCCAACCCGAAGAGAGCGCGGAGCTCGTCGAAGCCCTCACCGCCGAGTTCGAGCTTCCGGTCGACATCGCGACCGTGCTCGCGAAGACGGAGGGCAACCCCCTCTTCGTCGAGGAGACGATCCGCATGCTCGCGGAACGCCCACGCGACGGCGCCGAGCGCATCCCGGACACGCTGCAGGCGCTGATCGCCGCCCGCATCGACCGGCTCCCCGGAGCGGAGCGCGTGCTGCTGCAGCGGGCCGCCGCGATGGGACGGATCTTCATGGCCGGCGCGCTCGCACAGCTCTCGCCGGAGCTCGAGGACGTGAGCGATCCGCTCGACGGCCTGCTCCTTCGCGACCTGATCGTGCGCGAGCCGCGCGCGACCATCAGCGGTGAGCAGGCGTACAAGTTCCGCCACGTCCTCATCCGCGAGGTCGCCTACTCCGGCCTCTCGAAGATGTCGCGCGCCGAGCTGCACCGCGCCTTCGCGGGGTGGCTGAAGGAGCGTGCGGGTGACGAGCTCGTCGAGATCCGAGCGTTCCACCTCGACCAGGCTGCGCGCCTGCTCGCCGAGCTCGACGGCTCCGCGCCGCCGGACCTGAACGAGGAGGCCGCATCTGCTCTGACGCACGCGGGCCGGCGCGCGCTCTCGCGCGAAGCGTTCCGGAGCGCACGCAAGCTGCTCCTGCGCGCCGCGGAGCTCGCGCCGACGCTCGAGCGCCGCTACTTCGCCGGCCGCGCTGCCTGGCGGCTCGGCGACATGACCGCCGTGATCGTGGAGATGGAGGACGTCGCCGCGGTGGCGGCCTCGCACGGGGAGCGGCGCCTCCAGGGCCGCGCCTTGACCGCGCTCGCGGAGGCGGTGCTCAACCAGCGCGCCGACGCCGTCGCAGCGCGCGAGCTGGCAGAGCAGGCGATCGAGGTGCTGGCCGACGAGCCCCCGGACATTCGCTTCGAAGCGTTTCGCGCTGCAACCGTCGTCGCCGCCTGGCTGAACGACGGCACCTCCTTCGAGCGCTGGGCGAAGCACGCGCTCGAGGCGGCGCGCGCGGCGGAGCGCAAGGACCAGGAGGTCGCGATCACGATCGGGCTCGCGCAGTCGTACATCCTGCGACTCGAGCTGGACGAGGCCGAGCCGCTCGTCGAGCGGGTCACCGAGCTCGCGGAGGAGAGCGGCAGCGTGGTGGGTCGCGCGGAGGCTCTGCTCGCCCGTGCGTCGCTCGAGAACTTCCGCGGCAACGAGGCGGACGCCGAGGTCGCGTACACCACGGCGCGCACGCTCTTCCACGAGGTCGGCAACACGGCCGCGGAGGCCGGCGCGACGATGCAGATCGGGCGGCTCGCCATGGTGCAGGGCGACCTTCCACGTGCCGAGAAGCTGCTCGCCGACGCGGTGCGGACGATGAAGGGCCTGAACGACCGCGCGAAGCTGTGCGAGGCGCAGCGCTCGCTCGGCGAGGTGTACGTGCACCTCGGACGCCTCGAAGAGGCCGAGCGGCTCGCGCTCGAGGCGCGAGAGTCCGTCGGCCCGGAGGACCGCGTGTCCCTCTCGACCACCAAGGCGTCGCTCGCGGCGGTTCGCGCCGCGCAGGGACGCGACGACGAGGCAGAGCACCTCCTGCGCGAAGCGGTCGACGAGCTCGAGCGCCACCAGCTGCGCGCGATCGAGCGCTGGGCGCTGCGACGCCTGGTCGCGTTCTACCGCGAGCGTGACCGCGACGACGACGCGGTCGGCTACGAGGCGCGGCTGGCCGAGCTCTCGCCGAGCAGCACGGCGCCGATCGCCTGAGTCGACTCGACGTCGGGCGACTCGCTGATCACCGTCGCCGGCCGCTCGAAGCGCGCTTGTCCCGTCGGGCGGTTGGCAACCTCGCTGGTCGAGGGCGGTCGAGCACGATGGCGATCAACGTCTGAGTACGAAAATTGCGATCGGTGACACCGTCGTTTCATCCCGCCACTCGATTGAATCGTCAACAGAACCGAGCGGTTTGTGAAGCTTGACGAGCCTTAGCCCAGCCCCTTCCGCGGCTCGTATGTAGTCATCATCGGTCCAGTAGTAGTCATGGAGCACGACGTCGATTCCGTGAAGAAGCAGTTTTACCGTGTCGCCGCTGTGGAGCGGCTTGTCGTTCTCCGGAAACGCGTATGACATCGACACCCAATTTCCCTTGGGTGCTTCCATCGAAGTGGTCACGAACATGATGGTGCCGTCTTTCCTGAGGACGCGCTTCATCTCTTTGAGGATGTTCTCGATCTCTTCGATTCGCGACACCTCGAGAAAGACAAAGCTCGAGAAGACGAGATCGAAGGCTGCATCCGCGAACGGTAAACGGCCGCTCTGGATGTGGTGATACTCGCCCAATCGATCCTTGGATCGAGCTTCGTCCAGCATCTCGCGGCTGACGTCTGCGCCAACGGCGTTCAAGCCCAGGCGCTTCAAGAATCTGGTCGATCGCCCGGCGCCGCAGCCGTAGTCAAGCGCAGATTCGATCGATCCTGCCGACTCCCCGATGAGCATGGGAATGTCGCGAAACGCAAGGTACTGGGTTCCTTCCATACCGAGTTCGGCATAGTCGCCCGCATGCTTCTCGTAGTCATGTGTCTTGTCGCCCATCTCGACCCTCCTGCGCAGACCGCCTCTGCCCGTGGTTCATCGGCAACCACCCGACCGCAGAGTTTCCCACCGGGCGGTGCGCTGTCTACATGCCTGCCAGTCGCCCGCACAATCAAGCGTGAGCGCGCCCAAAGAGCACATCTCCGATTGCGCGCGTAGACTCCGCATCGGGCGACTCGGAGATAACCGTGGCCGGGCGCTCGAACCGCGCTAGCGCCTCGCGCAGCGGCTCGGCCCGGAGTGTTCCCTCTCCGTACGGCAGGTGCTTCGTCTCGTTGCGATTCGCGTACGCGATGTCGCTGAAGTGGATGTGGAAGGGCGCGCCGTACTCGAGCACGCCGTCGGCGGCCGCGAGCGCCGCGGAGAAGGGGTCGACCCCGACGAAGGCGCCGTCACTCGTCGCGTGCATGTGCGCGAAGTCGAGCACGGGGCGGACCCAACCGAGCTGCGACGAGATGAAGACCACGTCGTCGAGCGACCCGATCTCCCGCAGCCGCCCCATCACCTCGACGCCGAACGCGACTGCGCGGCCCTTCTCCTCCAGGCGCGCACGGAGCTCACCCAGCTGCTCGACGACGGACGCCAGCGCCTCCTCCCGCGTGCGTCCGAGCAGGAAGCCGGGATGGAACACGACGAGCTCTGCGCCGCACGCCGCGGCGATGCCCGCGGAGTGGTCGAGCATGCCGATCGCCATGTTCAGCTTCTTGCCGCGCTCCGCGTGGCCCATGAAGCCCGCGAGCGGCGCGTGCACGGAGAGCGCGACGCCCGCGTCGCGCGCGAGCGCGCCGAGACGCTCGGCGAACGCGTAGTCCATCCAGAACTTGCCCTCGAAATCGATCTCGCAGGCGCTCAACCCACGGGCGAGAAGCGCGTCGATCGCCGCCTCGGGGCTCTCGCGGGAGGGCATTCGTGCCGGTCCGAACTTGATCGCGCCCATTCCGTCCGACGCAGTTTCTACCTTTTCGGCATGGCCAAGCACCCGTCGCGGATCGACCTGCTCGAGCTCGACATCGATCTCCGTCTCGCCGATCTGTGGCGGGAGGCGTCCGACATCTCGGAATGGAACCTCGATGTCGTGGCGGCGTTCCTGCGCGCCGCGTACGGCAAGGGCTACTGCGACGCGCTCACCGAGGACGCTCCCGGCTCCCTGTGCCACGATCACGGCTATCGGGTGCCGGCCCGGCGTGCAGCTCAAAGTGCGTAACTACCGTCTCGCGCTCGACGAGAAAGCGGTCGTCCTCGGGATAGAAGACGGCGCGCTGCGCGTCCTCTCCGGCGAAGGCCCGGACGGCGTCCATGGACTCCCAGAACGAGAGCGTGACGAACTCCGCCCGCTCGCCGTCCGGTCTGCGGAGGATCCACGCCCCGAGGTTCCCCGGCGTGGCACGGTACGCCGCCATGCCCGTGCGCTCCACGTACTCGAGGTAGTCGTCGGCGTCGGCCGACGACGTCCAGCCCCGCCACGTACGTGCGATCACGCGGCCTCCGCGTACTCGTAATCCATCCGTTGTCCGGCCGGGGCCGCGGCCTGCCTGCGAGCTGCGAGGTTGTTCGCGACGAGCGCGGCGATCGTCAGCGCCGCGCCGGCGAGCTCGACCGCGTTCGGCCGGTAGCCGCGCACGATCTCGATCGCGAACGTCGTCACCGGGATGAGGTTCCCGAAGAGCACGGCGTTCTGCGCCCCGATGAGCCCGATGGCGGCGTTCCACGTCAGCACGGCGATGAACGCGCCCGGAAGCGCGAGGTACGCGATCTGCGGCGTCGTGGAGAGGAGCGCCGAGCCGGACGGCATCGGGACGAGCCCGGCACCGAGCGCCACCGCCGTCGCGGCGGCCATCGTGATCCATCCGAGTGCGGCCGTGAGCGTCGTGTAGCGCAACGGGGAGAAGTCTCGGAACTGCGCCGCGCCGAGGCCGTAGAGCACGAAGCTGAAGACGCCGGCGAGAACGAGGGCGTCGCCCCAGCCGATCGAGCCGGAGACGATCGTGGACGGATGGCCGCCGCTGATCACGAGGACGACGCCGGAGAGCGCGAGCGCGAGAAATCCGAACGTGACCCTCGTCGGGCGCGTGCCGGTGCGGCGCCACAGCACGAGCGCGGTGAGGAGCGGTGCGAGCGCGACGATGAGCGACGCGCTCTGTGGGCGGGAGTGGGCGAGGCCGGTGTACGCGAGCAGGTTGAACCCGGCGAACCCGAGCGAGCCGAGCCAGAAGAGGCGCAGGCCGCGGCCGTCGAGTCGGAGCGCGCCCCGGCCTTCCACGGCCCCGAGGACGATCAGCCAGAGGCCGGCCGCGCCGGCGTACCGGACGGTCGAGAGCGGAAAGGCGTTGACGCGGTCGAGCGCCGACTTGCCGACCACGAACTGGCCGCCCCACGTGACCGCGGTGATCGTGGCAAATGCCGCACCGACGAGCGTCGACCTCCCCCGCATACCGGTTCCAACGCACCCCGCGACTGCGGTATTTCGCCGTCGCTACGATCCCAGGTGTGAAGCGCAGCCCTGCTCGCCTGGTGATCGCGCTGTCCGTCGCCGCGGTGCTCGCGATCTTCATCCTGTACACGTCGATCGCGGGCGCAGGCACGCCGGAGATCGGCCCGAGCACGGTCGGGCAGCACGCCGGGGAGGACGTCCTGCTCGTCGGGACCGTCGTCGGCCACGTCGCCGGCGACGCGCACGCAGGGGGCATGCGCTTCCTGCTCAAGGACGACCACGGAGCGAGCGCCTCCCGCACACGCGTCGTCTACTCGGGCAGCGTCCCCGACCTCTTCCGGACCGGCCGGCAGATCGTCGTCGAGGGAACGCTTCGGAACGGCACGTTCGTCGCGAAGCCCGGCTCGCTCGTGACGAAGTGCCCGTCGAAGTACACCCCGGCGAAGTCGAAGGCCTAGAGGCCGGCCGCAGTGCTCCGCGGCGCATTCACTCTGCGATCAACCTTGGACGCGTAGCATGGCGCAGCTCGGCCGCGCGGCGCTCCTCCTCAGCTTCGCGCTCGTCGCGTACGCGCTCGTCGGCGGTTCGCTCGCGGCGTGGAAGCGTCGCCGCAGGCTCGCGCTGTCCGCGCAGAACGCGCTCGTCGCCTCGTTCGGGACGACGCTCGTCGCCGCGATCGTGTTGTGGGTCGCGCTCGCGCGCCGCGATCTCTCGTTCGTCTACGTCGCCCAGCATACGAGCCGCTCCCTCCCGCTCGGCTACGCGCTCTCGGCGTTCTGGGGCGGGCAGGAGGGATCGCTCCTCCTGTGGCTGCTCGTGCTCACGGGGTACGCGTCGCTCGCCGTATTGCTGAATCGCCGTACGCGCGAGCTCATCGCCTGGACGGTGCCCGTGCTCGGGGGCATCGCGGTCTTCTTCGCGCTGATGCTCTGCTTCGTCTCGAGCCCGTTTGCGACTGCGGCTTCGCCCGCGGACGGGGCGGGCATGGTGCCGAGCCTGCAGAACCCGTACATGCTCGCGCACCCGCCCTTGCTCTATCTCGGCTACGTCGGGCTGACGATTCCGTTCGCGTTCGCGATGGGCGCGCTGCTGGCGCGGCGCACGGACGAGCGCTGGATCGTCGCGACGAGGCGTTGGACACTCGCTGCGTGGACGTTCCTCGGCGTCGGCCAGCTGCTCGGTGCGCATTGGGCGTACGTCGAGATCGGCTGGGGAGGCTACTACGCGTGGGACCCGGTCGAGAACGCGGCGCTCATGCCGTGGCTCGCGGCGACCGCGTTCCTGCACTCGGTGATGATCCAGGAGAAGCGCGGCATGCTGAAGATCTGGAACGTGACGCTCGTCGCGCTCGCGTTCTGCCTGTCGATCTTCGGGACGTTTCTCACGCGTTCGGGCGTCGTCAATTCGATCCACTCGTTCTCGCAGAGCCCGCTCGGCGGCTGGTTCCTCGGCTTCATCTCGATCGTGACGGTGTTCTCCGTCGGCCTCATCTACATCAGGTTGCCGCTGCTGCGCGCGAAGACGAAGCTCGAGTCGCTCGTCTCGCGCGAGGCGACGTTCCTCTACAACAACCTGCTGCTCGTCGCGCTCGCGCTCACGATCCTCTGGGGTGTCGTGTATCCGCTGCTGACGCAGGCGGTGAACGGCGAGACGCGCTCGGTGTCGAAGCCGTACTACGACTTCTTCCTGCACAGCTTCGGGCTTCCCCTCCTGCTGCTCATGGGGATCGGGCCGCTCGTCGCCTGGCGCCGTGCGTCGCTCCGCGCGCTCGGAAAGACGTTCGCCGTGCCGGCCGCCGTGTCCGTCGTCACCGGCGCCGTGCTCCTCGCCCTCGGCTACGGCAGCTCCACGCCGGGACTGCTCGCCTACACGTTCTCGGCGTTCGTCGCCGCGTCGATCGTGCTCGAATTCGTCCGCGGTCGCCGCGCCGCCGGCTCCCTCAGCCGCCTGGTGGCGCGCAACCGCCGCCGCTACGGCGGCTACATCGTGCACGCCGCCATCCTGCTGCTCGCGATCGGTATCGCGGGCTCGAGCGCGTATCAGACCATTCGGGAGCGCACCCTCCAGCCGGGCCAGTCGATGCAGGCGGCGGGGTACACGCTCACGTACGAGTCGCTGCAGACAAGGCAGCTGCAGAACGCGCAGCAGACGAGCGCCGTCGTCCAGGTGTCGCGCGGCGGGTCGCACGTCGCGACGCTCCATCCTGGGAAGAGCTGGTTCCCCGTCGAGCAGTCGGCGTCGAACGACGTGTCGATCTACCACGACCCGCGCAGCCTCGGCGACGTGTACACGATCGCCGACGGCATCTCGAAGAGCGGCGCGCTCGACCTGAAGGTGCTCGTGAAGCCGCTCGTGAACCTCGTGTGGGCGGCCGGTTTCATCTTCGTGTTCGGCTCGCTCGTCGCCATGTGGCCGGACGCGGTCGAGCAGCGCAAGCTCGCCGATCGGTACGCCGCCGTCCCGGTATGACGCTCGCACTCGTGCTCGGCGGCGTGCTCGCGGTGCTCGTCGTCGTCGCCGTCGCCCGGCCGTTCCTGCGCGAGCCGGCGCCGGCGAGCGACACGCTCGACGAGCCCGGCGAGCTCGAGCGCCGGCGGCTCACCCTCACGGAGGAGCGGGACCGCGCCCTCGCCGCGCTGAAGGAGCTCGAATTCGACCACCGCACGGGCAAGGTCTCGGACGAGGACTACCGCCGCCAGGTTGGGCCGCTGCGGCGGCGGGCGGCAGAGGCGTTACGTGCGCTCGAGCCGCGGGCAGAAGCCCGGCATGCCCGCGTCGCGCGACCAGGCTGACGAGACGAGGCGCGTCCCGCTCCCGCCCGAAGAGAGGGGGCCGGTCCCCGTCTCGCTCGCCCATGCGGAGCCGCGCTGGTTCGGCGTGCCCCCACCGCTGCTCCTGCTCGGCCTCGCCGCCTCGTCGTTCGCGATCGCCCTGGCGCTCTTCGCCGTCGGAAGCTGGCCCTTCGGGCTCATCCTGCTCGGTCTCACGGCGTTCCTGGCGGCCGGGTTCCTCGAGGTCGCGCGCCGCCGGCCGGACTCGGCGTTCACCCGCGCGTCGTCGAAGGCGGCCTCGGGGGCGCGTTCGTGGGCGAGCTCGAGGGTCGAGCTCGCGCGGGCCCGGTCGAGCGCCCTGGCGGAGGCGCAGCGCGTCCGCGGCGCCCGGTCGGTGATCGAGTCGGAGCGCCGGTCGGCGCGCCTGCGCCTCGGTGAGGCGCTCCAGAGCGAGGACGAGGACGCCGCCGCTGCCGCCCGGCAGCGGCTGGCCGAGCTCGACCGGGCCGAGGCGGCGCTCCAGCCCCGGCTGGAGGAGCGGCTCGCCGTGGCGGACGAGCGCATCCGGCGCGTCCGCATGTCCGTGGAGCGGACGATGGTCGTCCGTCCCGAGCCGTATCCGCCGCCGGACGAGGGCGATCCGCCCGCGCCGGCGCCCGTTCCGGAGTCGTATCCGCCTCCGGAAGAGGATTCCCGCCGACCGGCGGCGTAGAGTTACCCGCGGGGCAGGGACGCGATGCGTCCCGACGAACCTCTTTTTCGATGGCCAGACGCGTCGTGGTCCTGCTCATCCTCGGATTCGCCCTCGTGAGCGCTCCGGCCTTCGGCGGCGACAATCTCGGGCAGCAGAAGGCGAGCCTCGACGCGAAGCTCGCCTCCGTGCAGGCGAAGATCGCCGCCGCGCGGGCGAAGGAATCGCACCTGAACGCGCAGATCGGCGGCCTGACGACGCAGATCCAGGCGCTCGAGACCCGGGTCGGAGGCGTCTCGTCGAAGCTCTCGTCGCTGCGCACCGACCTCGCGCTCCATCAGCGTCGCCTCAACACCCTCAACCGCCTGTACGAGATCCAGACGTCCCGATATCACGACCTGCGGCACGAGTACACGCTCGCGCTCACGCGGCTCGACAACCGGCTCGTGTCGATCTACAAGCAGCCCGATCCCGGGACGATCGATCTCGTGCTGCAGGCGAAGAGCTTCCAGGACGTGCTCGACGAGATCGGCTACCTCGGCGTCGTCGCGAAGGCGGACAAGACGATCGCCGCGCAGGTGCAGAGCGCGAAGGTCCAGGTGGCGGCGGCACGCAAGCACACCGCTGCGATCAGGCAAACGGTCTCGAACGAGGCGAACAAGATCAATGCGTACGTGCAGCAGGAGGCGAACCTGCGCACCTCGCTGCTCGTCAGCCAGGGCAAGCTCGCGGTCGTCAAGTCGAAGAAGTCGAATGCGCTGTTCGAGACCAAGGCGCAGGAGCGCGCGGCGCAGAGGGAGTCGGACGCGATCCAGGCGGCGAGCGCGGCGCTCGAGGCGAAGATCCGGGCAGCCACCGCCGCGCCGAGCGACAACCCCAGCGGCACGGTGGCGACGCCGAGCGCTGCGGGGCTGATCTGGCCCGTGCAGGGGCCGATCACGAGCCCGTTCGGGCCACGCTGGGGCGGATTCCACCCCGGCATCGACATCGGCGTGCCCGAAGGCACGCCCATCCATGCAGCTGCGGCCGGCACCGTGATCTGGTGCGGCTGGGACGGCGGCTACGGCAACCTCGTCGTCATCGACCATCACGACGGGATCGCCACGGCGTACGCGCACCAGTCGCGCATCGAGGTGAGCTGCAACGAGAGCGTCGACCAGGGGCAGGTGATCGGCCTCGTCGGCACGACCGGCTTCTCGACAGGCCCTCACCTCCACTTCGAGGTGAGGGTCGACGGATCGCCGGTCGACCCCCTCGGCTACCTCCCGTAACCCGGTCCGGGCCGGGCTCGTTTATTCTTTACAACTGAGATTGACAACGTCGTCTCCCGACGACGCCGGCCGCCTCCCCCGGGGCGGCCGGTCGATTCTCAGAGGACCTTCGAGCCGAGCAGGTAGACGTTCAGCCCGGCGATGAGCAACGAGATCGCGATCGCGGCGGTACTCGTCACACGGCCGTTCACGTAGGCGCCCATGACGTCCCGGCGCCGGGTGAGGAGGACGAGCGGGACGAGCGCGAACGGGATGCCGAAGGAGAGGACGACCTGGCTGAGGACGAGCGCGTTCGTCGGGCTCACGCCGATCGCGAGCACGACGAGCGCCGGGATCATCGTCACGGCCCGCCGGGCCATGAGTGGGATCTGCACGTCGATGAAGCCGGCCATCACCACCTGGCCCGCGTACGTGCCGACGCTGGACGAGGAGACGCCGGATGCGAGCAGGGCGACCGCGAACGCGAGTGCGGCGGTTCCGCCGACCAGGCGGCCGACCTCCGAGTGCGCCTGCTCGATCGTGCTCAGCCCGGAGAGCGCATGCGTGTGGAAGAGCTTCGCCGCCGCCGCCAGCATGGCGAGGTTGATCACACCGGCGACGCCGAGCGCGACGATCACGTCGAGCCGCTCGAAGCGGAGGATGCGACGCCGCTCCGAATCGCTGTGCGCGGGGGTTCTGCCCTGCGTGAGCGCAGAGTGGAGATAGATCGCGTGCGGCATCACCGTCGCGCCGACGATGCCGACGGCGAGATAGAGCGCGGAGCCCCCGGCGAGATGGGGGATGAACGTGCCGCGCAGGGACGCGCTCGCCGACGGTCCGATCTTCAGCGTCTCGTACAGGAATCCGAGAAAGACGATCCCGAGCAGCGCGGTGATGGCGAGCTCGAAGCGCCGGAAGCCGTGGCTCTGGAGCTCGAGGATGCCGAAGGCGATCACGCCGGTGATGACGCCCGCGGCGAAGAGCGGCACGTGGAAGAGGAGGTTGAGGCCGAGCGCGGCTCCGAGGAACTCCGCGATGTCGGTCGACATCGCCATCACCTCCGCCTGCACCCAGAGCCCGCGGCTGGCCCAGCGCGGATAGTGGTCGCGGCAGAGCTCCGGGAGGCTCCGCTCGGTGACGATGCCGAGCTTCGCCGAGAGGTACTGGATGAGCATCGCCATGAGGTTCGCGGCGAGGACGACCCAGAGCAGCAGGTACCCGTACCTCGCGCCGCCCTGGACGTTGGTGGCGAAGTTCCCTGGGTCGACGTACGCGATCGCGGCCACGAACGCCGGGCCGAGCATCGCGAGCGTGGCACGCACCCGGCCCTTGGCGAGGACGGCCTCGAGGGGGCTGAGGCCACCGGGGCGGTCGAGGACGGCTGCGGTGTCGACCGGAGGCGGCGTCATACGGCTATTCGCATCGCGCGGGCCAGCACGGCGCCCAGCACGTGCACCTCGCCGGTGACGCGGACGTAGAGGGGCCCGTCGAACGGCTGCCGCTCGACGACCTCGACGGCCGCCCCCGGCGCGATCCCGCGCTCGCTCAGGAACCGGAGCATGGCGGGGTCGGAGTCGGAGACGCGGACGAAGGTGCCGCCCTCGCCGGGCTCGAGGGCGTACAGGCTGCGGCTCTCGTCCGCCGGCACGGTCAGCTCGCGGCTCGGGATGGGATCACCGTGCGGGTCGAACGCGGGGTCGCCGAGCTTCGCCGCGATCAGCTCCTCCAGCTCCTCCGAGAGGACGTGCTCCAGCACCTCCGCCTCGGCGTGCACCTCGTCCCAGGTCATGCCGAGGCTCTCCACGAGGAAGAGCTCGAGCAGCCGGTGGTGGCGAACGACCTCGAGCGCCACGCGGGTGCCGTGCTCGGTGAGGCGGACCCCGCGGTAGGGCTCGTGCTCGACGAGGCCGAGGGCCGTCAGCTTGGTCAGCATCCCGGACACCGACGCGGGGCGGACCTCCAGCCGCTCCGCGAGCGCCGTCGTCGTCACGGCGCCCTCGCCGGCGTCGAGGGTGTAGATCGCCTTGACGTAGTCCTCGACGGCAGCCGTGACACTTTCAGGCATGCCTAAATCATAGCTGAGGAGGGGCTAGCTCAGCGTTCTCCACAGGCAGGGGCCAGGCCCGGTTACGGAGGTGTCACGACTCACTTCGCACGGGCAGCGGCCATGCCACAGCTCCGCGTCGCGTCCGTGACACTCTCGTAACGGGGCCTGGCCCCCGCCTTCGGAATAGGGCCTGTCCTACGCGGGCATGGCGCGTACGAGCCTGAGGTCGGGCAGCTGCCGCCACCGTTCCTCCAGGTCGAAGCCGTAGCCGACGAAGAGCTCGTCGGGCACGACGAAGCCGACGTAGCGCACCGGGATGTCCTCCACGAGGCGCCTGTACGGCCGGTCGAGGAGGGAGACGGCGTGGATCGAGCGGGGCCGCCGGAGCTCGAACGTCCGCACGAGGTAGTTCAGCGTCAGCCCCGTGTCGACGACGTCCTCGACCACGAGCACGTCACGGTCGAGGATGTCCAGGTCGAGGTCCTTGAGGACGCGGATCTGCTCGTGGCCGCCCATCTGGGCGCTCCCGTACCCGGCGAGCTCGACGAAGTCGAGGCCGTGCAGGATGGGGACGGCGCGCGAGAGGTCGGCGAGGAAGACGAGGCTCGCCTTGAGGGATCCGACGAGGATCGGCTCGAGGCCCGCGTAGTCGCGGGCGATCTCCGCGCCGAGCTCGCGCACGCGCGCACCGAGCTCCTCCGCCGAGAGGTAGACGTCGCCGATTCGAGGATCGAGATCTATGACGCCAGGTCGAGATGGAAGTGCTGAGCCAGCCGTTCCAGGTCCCGTTTGTAGAAGAGCTTCACCTTCACTTCCGGATACCGCGCGCGCAGCTTGCGCAACTTCCGGTTCTTGCGCGTCACGAGCGACTGCTTCATGACGGTCAACTCGACGTAGAGATCCTGGTCCGGAAGGTAGAAATCCGGCGAGAACGCCTCGACCACGCGGCCGTTCTCGTCCTCCTCGAGGACGAAGGTCCGCGGCTCGTACTCCCACGGCACGCCGTAGTAATCGAGGAGCTTCGCGCACTCGAGCTCCGCCTGACTGGCGAAGCGCGGCGGCTCTGAGCCGCGAAAGACCTGGAAAGCCGGGGTATCGAGCCCCATCGGGACTTCAAGGTACCGGCCGCGTCGGACGGCGAAACCGTGTAAACAACGCAGCGATGGCACGCATCAGCCTCGTCCCCCAGAAGCGCGAGTTCTTCGAGCTGTACAACAACGCCGCCCAGAACACGGTCGCGATCGCCCGTCAGGTGATCGAATTGCTCGACGCGTTCCCGGACCGCAGCGAGGAATTCGCGCAGCGGGTGAAGGATCGCGAGCACGAGGGCGACCGCATCACGCACGAGATCGTCGACCTCGTGAACCGCACCTTCGTCACCCCGTTCGACCGCGACGACATGTATCGGCTCGCAGGCGCGCTCGACGACGTGTGCGACCACGTCGACGACGCGGCGGCGAAGGTCGTCGATTACGGCGTCAGAGAGATTCGGCAGGCGGCGAAGGACCAGGCGCTCGTGATCGAGAAGGCGGCGCTGAAGCTGACCGAGGCGGTCGCCCGCCTCGAGGGCTTCAAGGACTCGCGCCGGCAGCTGATCGAGCTGCGCGAGCTCGAGGACGAGGGGGACGCGATCGCGCGCCAGGCGATCTCCGAGCTGTTCACGTCCATCGGCGGAGACGCGCTCGCGGTCATCCGCTGGAAGGACATCCACGAGTCGCTCGAGGACGCCGTCGACGCGTGCGAGAACGCCGCCGACGTCCTCGAGGCGATCGTCGTCAAGAACCGTTGAACAGCGTCCTTCTGGTCGTCGTCGTCGCGGTCGCGCTCGGCTTCGACTTCACGAACGGCTTCCACGACACGGCGAATGCGGTGGCGACGTCGGTGTCGACCCGCGCGATGTCGCCCAGGGTCGCGGTCGCCGTCGCAGCCGCGGCCAACCTCGCCGGCGCATTCGCGACGACGGCGGTCGCGAAGACGGTGGGGAAGGGGATCATCGACACCGGCCTCGCGAACGAGAAGACGATCCTCGCCGCGCTCCTCGGTGCGATCGCGTGGAACCTCTTCACCTGGTGGCTCGGCCTGCCGTCGAGCTCGTCGCACGCGCTCATCGGCGGCCTCGTGGGCGCTGCCCTCGTCCAGTCGGGGTCGCGCGGCGTGCAGTGGCACGGACTGGGGCACAAGGTCGCGATTCCGTCCCTCGTCTCCCCGGTGATCGGCTTCGTCGGCGCCTTCCTCCTGCTGCTCGTCGCCTACTGGGTCTTCGTGAAGCTGACGCCCGGCTTCGCGAACCGGATGTTCCGCATCGGCCAGCTCGGCTCCGGCGCGTGGTTCGCCTTCACGCACGGTGCGAACGACGCGCAGAAGACGATGGGCGTGATCGCGCTCGCGCTGTACGAGAGCGGTCATCTCTCGCACTTCTACATCCCGACCTGGGTGATCGTCGCGGCCGGCGCCGCCATCGCGGCGGGGACGTACGTCGGCGGCTGGAGGATCATGCGCACCGTCGGGCAGCGCATGTACAGCATGCAGCCCGAGAACGGATTCGCGGCTCAGGTGTCCGGCGGCGCGACGCTCTACATCGCGAGCCGCCTCGGCTATCCGATCTCGACGACGCACGTCGCCGCCGGCTCGATCATGGGCGCCGGGGCGACGCGCCGCTTCTCGGCCGTTCGCTGGGGCGTCGCCGGGAACATCGTGTTCGCCTGGCTCCTGACCATCCCGGCCGCCGGATTGGTTGCGGCAGCCCTGTTCTATCCGGTTAAGTGGGTTTTCTAGAGATGGCGGGCAAAAGCGGATCCGTGTTCACGCTCGTTCAGCTGTCCGACCTGCACTGCGGGACGCAGTTCTTCCTCCCGAACCTGCTCGAGCGCGCCATCGCCGAGGTGAACGAGCTCGCCCCCGACGTCGTCATCGTCTCGGGCGACCTGACGACCCACGGGTTCAAGGACGAGTACGCGCTCGCGAAGCGCTATCTCGACACGATCGAGTGCGAGTCGATGGTCGTCATCCCCGGCAATCACGACTCGCGCAACGTCGGCTACGTCCACTTCGAGGAGCTGTTCGGCGAGCGCAACTCCGTCCTCCGCTGCAACGGCGTCTCGATCGTCGCGGTCGACTCGTCCGAGCCCGACCTGGACAACGGGCAGATCGGTCGCGGCCGGTACCGCTGGATCGGGGAACAGTTCGCGGAGCCCGCCGACCTGCGCGTCTTCGTCCTCCACCACCATCTGCTTCCCGTGCCCGGTACCGGCCGCGAGCGCAACATCGTGCACGACGCCGGCGACGCGCTCGAGGCGTTGCAGCACGCCGGCGTCGACCTCGTGTTGTGCGGGCACAAGCACGTCCCGTACGCATGGCAGCTCGAGGGGCTCTTCATCGTCAACGCGGGCACGGTCTCGTCCTCGCGTCT
>DATAMX010000166.1:0-50175 GCA_036260475.1 Gaiellaceae bacterium
TTCAACATCCTGCTCCAGATCCTGGAGGAGGGGAAGCTGACCGACGCCCAGGGGCGCCGCGTCGACTTCCGGAACACGATCGTGATCATGACGTCGAACATCGGAGCCGCGTCGATCTCGAAGAACCAGTCGTTCGGCTTCTCGATCGGCGACGAGAGCGGGCTTTCGTACGACGAGATGAAGTCGCGCGTCATGGGCGAGCTGAAGAAGGTCTTCCGGCCCGAGTTGCTCAACCGCATCGATGAGATCATCGTCTTCCACAAGCTGGCGAAAGAGGAGATCAAGTCGATCATCGACCTGCGCGGTCTCAAGCACCTGCGCGAGCAGATGGCCGCGCGCGGCGTCACCGTCGAGCTCACGGAGGAGGCGAAGGATCTCCTCGTCGAGAAGGGCTACGACCCGGCCATGGGGGCGAGGCCGCTGCGGCGCGCGATCCAGCGCTTCATCGAGGACCCACTCGCCGACTACGTGCTCGGCCGACAGCTCGAGGAGGGCTCGACCGTCCTCGTCGGCCGCAAGGCCGGCGCCGACGGAGCCGCGGACGAGGTGGACATCACCTTCATCCCGGGCGAGGTGACTCCCGAGAAGATCACCGTGCCGCCGGACGAGCCGGCGGCGACCGAAGACTCCGAGGAATAGCGAAGGGGCCCGTGAGGGCCCCTTCGCTGTCTCGCTCTAGGCGAAGCTCGTGCTGCCGAAGCGGTCGCCTGTCCACGCGTTCGTTCCGGCGGGGTTCTCGTCGTAGGCGTCGACCGCGCCGTTGGCGTGGGCGACGCAGCTCGAGATCGTGTTTCCCGTGGCTCCGAGGTAGACGGCGAAACCGTGGACGCCGTTGTTGCTGCCGATGTCCGCGACGAGGGCGTTGTTCGTCGAGCCGGCGAGCAGCCCGTACCCGTCGCCGTTGCCACTCGCCTCGTCGTGGCTGAGGACGTTGCCTTTCGCCTGATCGAGGTTGAACCCGTCGACCGGGTTGCCGTGCGCGGTGTCGTGGGTCAACGTGTTGCCGGACGAGCGTAGGAGGTCGAAGCCGGCAGACGTGTTTCCGTTCGATATGTCGCTGTCGAACGCGTTTCCGTTCGAGTCGACGATCGCGAACCCGACGGAGCCGTTGCCGGTTGCCGTGTCGCCGGTGAGGGTGTTCTCGGAGCCGGCGCCGTAGAGCGCGTATCCCTGGCTGGCGTTGGCGCTCGCGGTGTTGCTGTCGAGTCGGTTGCCCGAGGCCCCGTCGGTCAGACCGAAGCCGCTATCGAGGTTGTCGTTCGACGTGTTGCCGGCGAACGTGTTGGACGACACGCCGAACGCAGCGAAGCCGTGACCGGTGTTCCCGCTTGCGACGTTCGTCGTCAGCGTGACGCGAGTCGTGCTGCCGTCGAGCGTGAAGCCGCCGGCGACGTTGCCCGTCGCCGTGTTCGCGGTCACGGAGCTGTCGGTGAGATCGTGGAAGTAGAAGCCGCCGGCGTGGTTCGATTCCGCGGTGTTCCCGCTGACCGTCGCCCCACTCGACTCCCCGACGGCGAACCCGGCGTAGAAGCTTCGGCTGGCGCGGTTGCCGTCGAGGACGACGTTGGCGCTGGAGAGGACGACGAAACCGACCGCGCCGTTGTCGGCGGCCGAGCTGGTGCTGATCCTGTTCCCGGATCCGGCGGAGAATGCGGCGAACCCCTGCGCGCTGTTGCCGGTCGAGGTGTCGCCGCTGACGACGTTCGTCGCCGCGCCGTTCAGCAAGGCGAACCCGCTGTCGGAGTTGCCGGACGCGGTGTCAGCGCTGAGCGTGTTCGACGACGACGAGTCGATGACGAACCCAGACTCTCCGTTGTCGTCGGCTCGGTCGGATGAGAGCGTGTTCGCCGTCGAGCCGGAGGCGAGTGCGAACCCGTCCTGAGAATTCCCGGTGGCGACATCCGAGACCAGCATGTTGCTGCCTGTCGCCGTGAGGTAATAGCCGAAGCGGAATCCGCTCACCTGGCAGTTCTTCACGGTGACCGAGCTGAACGGGCCGAGGTAGATCCCGGCGAAGCCCGGCCCGACGACGCGATGACCTGCGCAGTCGAGCGTGACCCCGGAAGCGGCGATCGTGATCGGGCCGTACTGATCTTCGATGAGCGTCGTGCTCGACGTGATCAGCAGCGGACCCGTCCCGGCCGCCGCGCCGGGAGCGAGGAACGCCGAGGCGGACGCCACGGCCGCGGCGAGAACGATTGCAAATGATCTCATCGCTGACCGCTCCCTTCATCGCTCGCGTTCTTGCTCATGGTCGAGCTCGTTCCTATCTGTGGCACTTGTGGGCCTTCGTGCTCTTGTGGCCCTTCTTGCACTTGGGCGTCTTCGCCTTTGCCGCCGTCGTCACCACGTGCGGCGCGGTCGTCGTCACGGGCGGCGAGATCTTCACCTGGTAGGCGTAGGCGCCGTGCCCGGAGTCGGGCGCAAGGTCGACGGCGGGGTTGTCGCTCGAGTAGTCGCTGACCGTGACGACCAGGAAGTTGAAGCTCGTCAGGCCGATGTCGTTCGCGTTCACGCGCACGGTCATGACGCCGCCCGAGAACGAATACGTCAGAGACGAGGGCGATCCGCCGGAGAAGTCGAACTTCGAGCCGTCCCAGCGGCCGAGGTCGACGGCGTTGTCGGAGACAACGAGGAGAAGCTCGGCGCCCATGAAAGCGGGGCCGGCACCGTCGTTCGCATTGCTCGTCGTGTCGATGAAGATCGTCACGGCGTTCTTGCCGCCGAAGGCGGCGGCGTTGCCGAGGTGGATCTCGAACGTGACGAGCCCTGCGTCGTCGTTCGAGACGACGATCTGCTGGACGTCGAGTGACGCCGGGTCCTCGCCGGTCGAATCCTGATACGTGACGCTGTTGCCTGCGCTCGCTGCGCCGCTCGGCGCGACCCCGGCGACGAGCGCTGCAGCGACTGCCGCGAGCGTCGCGAGGCCGAGCTGGAGGAGCCTGGTCATGCTGTCCTTCCTTTCGTGTGGAGGTCGAGAGGAGGCTGATGGCGAGGGCTAACCGGGGTCCAACCGCCCGAGCGCCGTCGTCGAGCCGGAGAGGAGACGCCGGGGAGACGGCGTTCCGGCCGGGGCCGGCTGTTCGGCGCGCCAGCTCGGCTCGTGCCCCTCCGCACGGAACGCCTCCACGGCGCGCAGGTAGCGCTGCACCTCGCGTATGAGCCGATCGGCGTCTTGCACGGCCCGAGTGTTGCGGGCGCGCCTAATCCCGGGCCAACCCGGTGGTACAACCCGTGGATGGAGTTTCGGATCCTCGGTCCGCTGGAGGTGGTCGAGGAGGGCAGGCCGGTGCCGATCGAGCGGCGGCTCACGCGTGCGCTGCTCGCATATCTGCTTCTCCACGCGAACGAGCCCGTGTCGGCTGAGCGCATCGTCGACGAGCTTTGGGGCCCGGAGCCGGCGCGCACCGCAATGGCATCGCTACAGAACTACGTCTCCCGTCTCAGGAAAGCGGTCGGTGCCGAGCGCCTCCGCCTCGAGCCGCGCGGGTACGTGCTGCGCGTCGATCCGGAACGCTTCGACCTCGCGCGGTTCGATCGCCTCGTCTCGGAAGGGACGGCTTCCAGCGGCAGGCAGCGCGCCGAGCTCCTGCGCGCTGCGCTCGCATTGTGGCGCGGCGACCCGCTCGAGGACCTCGCGCAAGAGGACTTCGCGCAGGTGGAGATCGGACGTCTCGCCGAGCGACGCCTGGCTGCGACCGAGGAGCGGGTGGAGGCAGAGCTGGAGCTCGGCCTCCACGACGAGCTGGTAGCCGAGCTCGAGCGGCTTGTCGCGGCGAATCCGCTCCGCGTGCGGCTGCGCCGCCAGCTCATGCTCGCGCTGTACCGGACCGGCCGGGAGCAGGAAGCGCTCGACGCGTACCAGGAGGCGCGTCGGATCCTGCGCGACGAGGTCGGGCTCGAGCCGAGCGAGGAGTTGCGCACGCTCGAGCAGGCGATCCTCCGCCAGGACCCCGCGCTGCGCGCCGTGGCGGCCGCCGACGTCGAGCAGGCTGCCGGTTCACGCCGAACCGTCACGATCCTGTTCTGCGAGGTCGTCGACTCGACCGAGCTCGCGTCGGCGCTCGACGCGGAGGCGTACGCTCGAAGCATCTCGTCCTACTTCGCCGCCGTCCGTGCCGCGGTCGAGGCGCACGGCGGCGTGGTCGAGAAGTTCGTCGGCGACGCGGTGATGGCGCTCTTCGGCGTTGCCGAGCTGCACGAGGACGACGCGTGGCGCGCGGTTCGCGCTGCGGTCGAGGCACGCGAGGTGGTCGCGCGTCTGGCCGAGGGGCTCCCGGTGCGCATCGCGGTGAACACCGGCGAGGTCGTCGTCGCCGAGCCGGGAACCGGCCCGACCGTCATCGGGGTCGCGGTCAACCGCGCGGCGAAGCTGCAGGAACGGGCGGGCCCAGGCGAGATCGTGCTCGGGGACGAGACGTGGCGGCTCGTGCGCGGCGCTGTGCGGGTGGAGGAGCTCCGACCGGACGCATGGGTGCTGCTCGGGCTCACCGGTGAGGCTGGCGTCGCCCGCCGGCTCGACGTTCCGTTCATCGGGCGTGAGCCGGAGCTGCGGCGTCTGCTCGCGGCGTTTCGACGCGTCTGCCGCGATCACTCGAGCAACGTCGTGACCGTCGTCGGCGACGCCGGAATCGGCAAGAGCCGTCTCCTGCGCGAGCTCGTCGCATCTGTCGGCGACGAGGGACGCGTGCTCGTCGGACGCTGCGTTCCGTACGGTGCGGGCGCGACGTACCTGCCGTTGACGGAGATCGTGCGGCAGGCCGTGCCGGAGGCGTCGGAGGCGGGCATCGTCTCGGCCCTGGCAGGGGTCGAGGATGCGGAGGAAGTCGCTCGGCGCGTGGCCGAGCTCGTCGGCATGGCGGAGGCACCTGCTGCCATCGGCGAAGCCTTCTGGGCGGTTCGGCGCCTGCTCGAGGCGGTCTCGCGCGAGCTTCCGCTCGTGGTCGTCTTCGACGACCTCCACTGGGCGGAGCCGACGCTGCTCGACCTGGTCGAGTACCTCGGCGGATGGACGGACGCGCCGATCCTCGTCCTCTGCGCGGCGCGGCCCGAGCTGCTGGAGGCGCGCGCGGCATGGGGTGGACCCGGTTCGAGTGGGTTCGTGCTCGAGCTCGAGCCGCTGCCCGACGACGTGATCGGGGTGTTCGTCGAGCACCTCGCCGCCGGCCCGGTGGACGAGCGAGTGGGTCGCCACATCGTCGAGCGGGCCGCCGGCAATCCGCTCTTCGCCGAGCAGCTGCACGCGCTCGCTGCCGAGGCGCCCGACGTCGCACTCGATCGGGCGCCGCCGACCGTGGAGGCGCTCATCGCGAGCCGGCTCGACCGGCTGGAGTGGAGCCAGCTTCACCTGCTGCGGCGGGTGTCCGTCCTGGGGCGCCGCTTCGCGCGCGCCGAGGCGGAGGATCTCGGACCGGTCGCCGACGCAGACCTGCACGCGCTCGGACGCAAGGGGCTCATCCATGCGGTGGACGGCGGCTTCGCCTTCCATCACGTCCTCGTCCGCGACGTCGCCTACCGCGGCCTCACCAAGGCGCAGCGCGCCGAGCTGCACGAGCGGGCGGCCGAGGCGGGCGAGCGGCGCGACCGTCCCGACGAGCTCGTCGGCTATCACCTGGAGCAGGCGTTCCGGTACCGGACGGAGATCGCGCAGGTCGACGATCACGTGCGCGAGCTTGCGCAGGCGGCCGCGGCCTGCCTCGGCCGGGCCGGGATCCGCGCATGGAAGCGTGCCGACGCCCCTGCGACCGAGAACCTGCTCGGGCGGGCGACAGCGCTGCTCCCCGAGACCCACCCGACGCGGGCGCCTCTCCTGTCCGAGCTCGGCGTCGCCGTGTGGGCGGCCGGCGATCCGAGCCGCGCCGACGACGTCCTCTCCGACGCGGTCGCGTCCGCCGGGGCGCGTGGCGACCGGGTGGCGGAGCTGCGGGCGCTGCTCGAGCGTGCGAACCTGCGTCTCTTCCACGGCGAGGACGGTGCGGCCGACGAATTGCTCGAGCTCGCGGCCGAGGCGGTCACCGTGTTCGAGGAGGCGGGTGACGACCGCTCGCTCGGACGCGCATGGGCGCTTGTCTCGTACGTCGAGGGCGGACTGCGGTGCCGATACGAGCCCTCGCTGGAGGCCGCGGAACGTGCACGCGAATGCTCGATTCGCTCGGGCTGGCCGCCGTCGACTCAACAGATTCCGACGGCGTTGTTCTATGGGCCGACCCCCGTCGGCGCTGCGATCACGCGGTGCGACGAGCTTCTCGAAACTGCAGACCGCCTGGGTGAAGCGAATCTCTTCGTGTACCTCGGGGGGCTCTCGGCGATGCAAGGTCGCACGGAGGATGGCTGCGCTCTCGCGGAGCGTGCCTCGGGCCTCTACGACGAGCTGGGCCTGGCGGGTTCGCGGTTCACGACCCTCGCACCGGTGAGCGCCGAGATCGCCACGCTTGCCGGCGATCCGGCCGCGGCCGAGCGCATCTTGCGGGAAAGCTGTGCCGCCTTCGAGGTGATGGGAGACCGGGTGCATCTTGCCTCGCAGGCGGCGCAGCTCGGCGACACGCTGTACGCGCAGGGCGAGCACGGAGAGGCCGACCGCTGGACGCGGATCGCGGAGGAGAATGCCTCGGCGCACGACATCGACGCGCAGCTCTCGTGGCACGCCGTCCGCGCGAAGTTGTTGGCCAGGACCGTCGGAGTCGCGGAGGGTGAGACGCTCGCGCGTGAGGCCGTCAAGCTCGCGAGGCGAACGGACGCGATCAACCTGCACGCGCGCGTCCTGCTCGATCTCGCCGAGGTGCTGCGGCTCGGCCGCCGATCCGAGGAGGCAGCGGGCGCCGTCGAGACGGCGATTCGCCTATTGGATCGGAAGGAGAACGAGGTCGCGGCACGGCGAGCGCGGGCGCTCCTCGCCGAGCTCGCAGTCGCCTGACGCGAGCGGAGAGCCGTGTGGGCTCTCCGCTCGGTGCCTCGTGGGTCGCGAGCCCACTACTTCTGCGTGGTCGGCGCCGTCGGCTGGGGCCCGCCTCCGCCTCCGCCGGCGAAGCTCGCTGCCGGGTAGGCGGCCGCGAGCGCGACGATCGTCAACGCTGCGGCGGTGGCGCGCCGTACGGTCTGCGTGTTCGACATCTGTGTCACCTCCTTCGCTCGAGCCGGTGCGTTGGGCATGCGGCTCGAGCCTCGGAGGCGCCGCTCACGGCGGACTACTCGTCCACAAACGGCGCGCTAACGCCCGCTGCGATTAGCGGCGCGTTAGCAGTGAGTTAGCGGTGAGCGCGACTGTGCGCACGCACTGCTCACCGACAGAAAGGACGAGTCATGCTTCGTGACAAGCGACTTCGGGGCGCCGCAGCCGCGTTGGCGGCGCTCGTTACCGCCTCCGCGGCGGCGGGATGCGGCGGCGGGAGGGGCGTGACGATCGCCGGCGACCAGTTCGGCTGCGTGTACACGAGCGCCGACCGCGGCCACGAGTTCGTCCGCGCCATCGACCCCGGACAGAACGTCAGCATCGGGAGCACAGACGAGCTCGTCCTCATCCCGACGGGCGACCAGATCTACAACATGACGACGACGGAGAACCACACCCGCTTTGCGCCGGAGCGCGTGCTCGCGTTCACGAAGGCACAGACCGCGGTCTGGGTCGAGGGCGTCCTGAAGTTCAGGTTCAACACCGCGAACGGCAAAGCCTGCGACTGGTACACGAAGTACGGGCTGCAGAGCTCGTCGTACGGAGATCTCGGCTTTGCCGTCCACACCGGCATCGGCCCTAAGCGGACGGGCTGGTATCGCTTCCTCGCCGAGACGCACGGCGACACGATGAAGCAGGTGGTCCACGACGGTTCGAGTGCGTGGACGTGGCAGCAGCTCGCCTATGGATCCGACCCGACGGTCAAGAGTACGCCGACGAGCGAGCCGGTGAGCATCGGCTATGGCGAGCACATCGGCGCGATGTTCACCAAGTACCTCGGCCTCAACCTCGGCGGCGACTACTTCTGCGGCGTCCAGCCTAGCCTCACCGGGGCAGGGACGACGCCCGGGTGTCCGCCGATGTACTTCCAGATCCTCAGCGTCTATCCGCGCGACAAGGCGCTCTCCGACGAGCACGAGAAGCTCAAGCAACTCGACGCGCAGCTCACACGAGAGCGCCAAGCCGCGCGACTACGAGCGCTGAACCGCGGCACCGCGATCCAGTCGGCGAAGGCTCAGCGGAAGGTCATCGAGGCGCAGATCGTGAACGCGAAGCTCGCCGCGCAGAACGACGTACGAATCCAGAAGTGCCTCATCCTCGCCAAGGTCGGGCTCGACTGCGACGGGCACAAGCCGCAGATCATCGTCCCCGGCGTGTCGTCGACCGGCAAGTGAGGGTGGGAATACGTCTCGTAATCCGCCGCGGAACCCGCTAGAAACCGTGTGTGCCCGAGTTTCGGATCCTGGGCCCGCTCGAGGTTCTCGCAGCGAACGGCGAGCCGGTCGCTCTCGGGGGGCAGCGCCAGCGGGCCGTGCTGGCGCTGCTGCTCCTGCGCGTGAACGAGGTCGTGTCCACCGACTTTCTCATCGACTCGCTGTGGGGCGAGCAGCCTCCGCGCACGGCGACAACGTCGCTCCACAACGCGATCTCGGCGCTCCGCCGCGTGTTGGGTCCCGACCTCCTGCTGACCCAACACCCCGGCTACCGTCTCGCCGTCGACCCGGAGACGATCGATCTCGCCCGCTTCGAGCAGCTGGCGGTCGCGGCGCGGGAGCTCGAGGGAGAGGAGCGCGCCGCACGGCTCCGGGAGGCGCTCGCGCTCTGGCGCGGCGACCCGCTCCCGGAGTTCCGCTTCGAGCCTTTCGCCGAGCGCGAGATCGACCGGCTCGAGGAGCTGCGCCTCGCGACGTTCGAAGAGCGCATCGACGCCGACATCGGGTGCGAGCGCTACGCGGACGTCGTCCCGGAGCTGCAGAGCCTCGTAGCCAGGTACCCGCTCCGCGAGCGTCTCTGGGGCCACCTCATGCGGGCGTTGTACTACTCCGGCCGGCGCGCGGACGCGGGCCGCGCCTATCAGGATGCGAGGGCCGCGTTGCTCGAGCAGGGCTTTGAGCCAAGCCCGCAGCTGCGCGAGCTGCAGCGGCAGATCCTCAACGACGAGCTTCCGCGGGCGCGGCTCGTTCTCGCGAGCGCGGACGACGACCATTTCGCCGAGGTCGCGGAGGCCATGCTCGCGGGACGGCTGGTGCCGGTGCTCGGCATCGACGTCGGAGCGCTCACCGAGGAGCTGGCGCGACGCTTCGAGTACGCCGATGGCGCCGAGCTCACGCGCGTCGCCCAGTTCGTCGCCGTTACGAAGGGACCGGGCCGGTTGTACGACGAGCTGCACACGCTGCTCGAGTCGGCGGCCGTTCCGACGAGCGTCCATCGTTTCTTCGCCTCGCTGCCGCGACGCCTGCGTGCTCGCGGCCTGCCGCACCAGCTCCTCGTGACGACGGGGTACGACGTCGCGCTCGAGCAGGCGCTGCTGGACGAAGGCGAGGAGTTCGACGTCGTCTCGTACCTCGCGTCGGGGCGCGACCGGGGGCGCTTCTGCCACCGCGAGCCGAATGGCGAGACGCACATCATCGACCGGCCGAACACGTATGCGACCGAGCTCTCGCTCGAACGGCGCACGGTCGTCCTGAGGCTGCGCGGAGGGTTGGAGGACGGTGAGCACGAGAGCTTCGTCGTGACCGAGGACGACTACATCGGTTATCTCGCGCGCCGCGACGTCGGCGCCGCGATTCCGATTGCGCTCGCAGCGAAGTTGCGGCGAAGCCATTTCCTCTTCCTCGGCTATGGCGTCCATGAGTGGAGCCTCCGCCTCGTGCTCGACCGGGTCTGTGCGGGCGAGCCGCTCGCGTATCGCTCGTGGGCCGTTCTGCCCGAAGCGCGTCCGCTCGAGCAGCAGCTCTGGCGTGCGCGCGACGTCGATCTGCTCGAGTTGCAGCTCGACGAGTACATCGGCGCTCTCGGCCGGTACGTGGAGGCCGTTACCGAGGCGATCGCATGAGCGTCATCGTCTCGGCGCCACCGCTCGGTCCATACAAGGGCCTGGCGCCGTTCGAGGACTCGGAGCTCGACGCGCTGTTCTTCTTCGGCCGCGAACGCGAGACGGAGGTGATCGCGGCGAACCTCCTCGCCGCGAAGCTGACGGTGCTGCACGGGCCGAGCGGTGTCGGCAAGAGCTCGATCCTCCGCGCCGCGGTCGCGCCCCGGTTGCGAGAGCTCGCCCCGGAAGCGGACGTCGTCGTCATCGGCGAATGGTCGGGCGACGTCGCTCTGCCCACCGTCCAAGGAGAGACATTCGTCGTGCTCGACCAGTTCGAGGAGTACTTCCTCTATCACGACGAACGCGTCCTGCTCGAGCAGCTGCCCGTGCTGATATCGGAGCCTGAGGCGCACGTGTTGATCGCGTTGCGCGAGGACGCGCTTGCGCGGCTGGACGCCTTCGAGACACAGATCCCGAGCGTCTTCGCGAATCGGCTCCGCCTCGACCATCTCGATGTCTCCTCGGCGCGCGCGGCGATCGTCAGGCCACTCGACCGGTGGAACGAGGTCGTCGCGGCGGACTCGATGGGGATCGAGTCCGCCCTCGTGGACGACGTGCTGGCGCAGGTGTCCGCCGATCCGGGGCAGCGCAGTGGGAGGATCGAGGCGCCGTATCTCCAGCTCGTCATGGAGCGTGTCTGGGAAACGGAGCGTGCCGCCGCATCATCGGTCTTGCGTGCGCGTACGCTCGAAGAGCTCGGAGGCGCGACCGCGATCGTGAGCGCGCACCTCGAGCGAGCCATCGAGGCGTTGCCGCCGAGGGACGCGGAGATCGCGGCGAGTGTGCTGCGATTCCTCGTGTCGCCCTCGCGGACGAAGATTGCGCACTCCTTCGCCGACCTCGTCTCGTACACCGCCGAGTCGCCGGTTGCGCTCAGGGTGGTGCTCGATCGGCTCGCGGCTCAGCGCATCCTCCGCGGCCTGAGCGACGGCAACGAACTGGAGCGTCGCTACGAGATCTTCCACGACGTGCTCGCTGAGCCGGTGCTCGCGTGGCGGCGCGAGTTCGAGGGGCGGGCGGCGCTCGCGCGCGAACGCCGCCGCCGGCGACGCGTGACTGCGTTCGCCGCGTCCGTGGCCCTGCTGGCCGCGGTGCTCGCCGGGCTTGCGCTCTGGGCGGTCGCACAGCGCAACGATGCGTCGAGGGCGCGGCGTGCAGCCGTGACGCAGAAGGATCTCGCGCTCGGGCAGAAGACGGTCGCGCAGCAACAGAAGAAGATCGCGCAGCAACAGCAGTCGCGGGCGGAGCGGCAGCGGCTCATCGCGCTACGGCAGACGCGGGCGGCGACCGCAGCCAGGAAGAAAGAGGCCCTTGCGGCAGCGCGTGCGCGAGCGAGCGAGCAGAGCGCCCGCGCGAACGAGCAGCGGGCGAAGGAGAGCGCCGCCGCTGAGGCGCTGAGCGCGGCGCAGGCGAGGAAGAGCAAGGCGCTTGCGCTTCGCGAGCGCGGAGTCGCCGAAGGCCGAGCGCAGCGGCTGCGGCGCGAAGAGCTGCGAACGCGCGCCGGTGAGCTCGTCGCCACCGCCAGGGCCGATCTCGGCGTCGATCCAGTGCAAAGCGTGCGGGCCGCGCTCGCCGCAGCGAAGCTCGAGACGTCGAGCCGGGTCGAGGACGTCCTCCGCGACTCGCTGACCGCGACGCAGGTGCGCGGAATCTTCAGCGGAGGCGGCGGCGCAGTCGATGCCGCGAGGTTCAGCCCGGACGGTACGCTCGTCGCCACCGGCGCCGAGGGTGGCCTCCTCCGCGTCTTCCGGACCGATACCCACGCCCTCGTCCGATCGGACCGAGTCGGCTCGGCGGTGATCTCGGTCGCGTTCAGCCCGGACGGTGCAATGCTCGCGGCGGGCACGAAGGATGGACGTACTCAGCTCTACGACGTGCGAACCGGAGCGCTGCTCCGGTCCCTGCACGACGACGGGGCGGTCCTCGACATCGCTTTCGGCGCGGGCGGCACGCTGCTGACGGGGAGCGCCGACAGGACGCTGAGGATCTGGGACACGTCGTCCGGGCAGCCTCTCCACGTCGCCACCGAGCCCGGCGCCGTGCAGACCATCGCGCTGTCGTCGGACGGCTCGCTCGCGGCCGCGGTCGATACGGGCGGCGCCGTCGTACGCGTGTACAGCGTCCCGGACGGCGCGCTCGTCGCCGCGCCTCAGCAGCCGGGCGAAGCCACCGACGCCGCCTTCTCACCCGATGGGAGGTACCTCGTCACGGCGGGGCGGCGCAACGCCTTCGTCTGGGATACCGGTACGTGGAGCGAGCTTCACGTCCTCGCAGGCCACAGCGCCCCGATCACGGACCTCGCCTTCGCTCCGGACGGACGTGTTGTGACGGCCAGCGTCGACAGCTCCGCGCGCATCTGGGACCCCGCGACCGGCGCCGCCCTGTTTACGCTCGCCGGCCAGCATCAGCAGAAAGTGCTCGCGGTCGCGGTCAGCCCCGACGGTCGTCAGATCGCGACCGCCAGCGCTGACGACACGGTGCGCATCTGGAACGCACCGCTCGGGTCGACACCGCGCCTCCTCGGCGGCCACACCGACTCGGTGACGGCCGTGTCGTTCGCGCCCGACGGCTCGCTGCTCCTCAGCGCGAGCGCCGACGGGACGGCCCGCCTCTGGAAGACGAGCGTCCCCGGCCTCGTCTCGCTGGGCGCCCATGCGGGTCCCGTCTCCTCGGTGGGTTTCTCCCCGGACGGTGCGGCCGTGCTGAGCGCTGCCGCCGACGGCTTCGCCCGCATCTGGCGCTATGGCGGCGGCCTCCTCCAGACGTTGCCGCAGGGAGGGCCCGTGACGGTGGCCTCGTTCGCCTCCGGCGGCCGCAGCGTGCTCACCGCGGGCGCCGACGGAACGGCAAAGCTTTGGCATGCCGCCGACGGCGGGCTCCTCGAGACGTTCTCGCACGGCGCGCCGGTCCGCGCCGCGCTGCAGACGCCGGCGGGCGGCCTGATCACGGCCGGTGACGACGGTGTCGTGCGAGCGTGGAGCCCAGACGGGCGACTGTTGTGGGCGGGGACGCAATCGTCCCCGATCGCCGCTGCGGCGGTGGCGCCCGACGGCACCGTGGCGACCGGTGCAGCTGACGGGAGCGTGCGGATCTGGAACGGTCGCGACGGCGCGCTCCGCCATGTCCTGCGGGGGCACACCGGCGGCATCACCTCGCTCGCGTTCGATTCCGGCGGCGGCCGGCTCATCAGCGGCAGTGCCGATGCGACGGCGCGCATCTGGAACGTCGACAACGGCTCCCTCGCGCACCTGCTCTCCGGCCACCAGTTCGCGGTCACGTCCGTCTCCTTCAGCCCGGACGACACGCTCGCCCTTACATCGAGCGTCGACGGCGACGCGCGGCTGTGGAACGTCAGGACCGGCGCTCGCGTGCGCCGGCTGAGCTTCCACGTCGCGAACGTGAGCCAGGCCGCGTTCAGCCCCGACGGTCGGTGGATCGTCACGGCGGGGCCGACGACCGCAGGGATCTGGCAGGTGCGGACCGGCCGGCTCCTCTACTTCCTCGACGGCGCGCGCGGGAACCTGACCGCGGCCGCGTGGGCGCCCGACTCACAGCGGATCGTCGTCGGGGACTCGGGCGGCGGCGTGGAGACGTTCAGGTGCACCGTCTGCGTCGGGATCCCGGCGCTGCGCGCGCAGGCGGACGCCCTGCTGAACGGGCTGGGCCCGCCGTGATGACTTGCCCGCGAACGACGACGGGCCCCATGCGGGGCCCGTCGCGATTCGTTCGGGGCTCGCTTACGCTGCGATGACGGGCTTGCCCTTCGGCGCTGCTGCGCGCAGCCCGAAGAACCAGGTGCCGGTGCGAAGTGCGCCGCCGGCGGCAAGGACGAGGAATCCGATGCCGCTGAGCAGCAGCGCGATTCCCACCACGATGCCGAAGTTGCCGAGCTGCTGCGCCATGAAGGACGTGTTCAGCGCGGTCGTCAGCGCGGTCTCGGTCACCCACACGTTGCGGGCGCCGTTCGAGACGGGCTGCTTCGTCGCGGGGTCGAGGAGTGCGTAGTCCCTGTTGCTCGTCGCGCCGTCCGGCGTGAGCTGGGCCTTCGGCGTGCCGGGCTTCGCGATGTACTGGCCCATCTGGGCATAGACGAGGCCATGGGTCGCCTCGAGCGCGTGGATGCGCATGTACTGCGCGAAGCACCGCGCGCGGGCGCCGGAATCGACCGCCTTGCCGGCGACGCTGCATGTCGGCAGGACGACGTTCTTGAGGCCGGCGGCCGCCGCCTCGCCCTTGATGCCGGACGGGGTCATGTCGGGCGTGCCGACGATCTGCTGCTGCTTCAGCTCCGAGCTGACCGTGCTCTTGCCGTTGCTCCCGAGGGCGATCGCCGCGATCCCGAATGCGACCAGGATGATGCCGGCGGCGACCCCACCGAGCTCGAGAATCCGCTTCATGTCGTTCTCCTCCGATCTGGCTTCCGTAGGTTCCGAGGTCATCGTGCTCGGCTCGCCTCGGGACGCCAGCAGGGCCGACGCGGAATACGGCTGCGGATTTCCACCCATAACCCGGTGAAGTAGTCCGCTGAACCACCCATAGGGGGAAGAATCAAGCGGCCCTGCCGCCGGATAGTCCTCTCAACAGGAACGGGGCCCCGATGCGGCGGGGGCTCGGATCTCCTCGGCGATACGAAAGCGGCTCCCTGCGGCGGGGGCCGCTTTTTCGTTTGTCGTCACGAACTCGTCCGCTTTGCTCCGTAGGGTGAGGACATGGCGAAGCCCGCTGTCCAGTACGCGTGCACCGAGTGCGGCTACGCCTCCGGGCGCTGGTTCGGGAAGTGCCCCGGCTGCTCCGCGTTCGGGACGCTCCTCGAGGAGGTGGTCGGTCAGGTGACCGGCGCGAAGGCGCCGCCGAAGCCGCTCCTGAGGCTCGTCGACGTCTCCGCCGAAGAAGCGGAACGGATCTCGACCGGGGTGGACGAGCTCGACCGCGTGCTCGGCGGCGGGCTCGTGCCCGCATCGCTCGTCCTCGTCGGCGGGGAGCCCGGCGTGGGCAAGTCGACGCTGCTCCTGACGGCGCTCCAGGCCATGAGCGCCACCCACCGGACGCTGCTCATCACGGGCGAGGAGTCGGTCGCGCAGGTGAAGCTTCGCGCCGAACGGCTCGGCGGAGCGGCGAACGTCGAAGTCCTGGCCGAGACGGAGCTCGACGTCGTCTGCGAGACCCTCCAGGCCGAGCGGCCCGAGGTGTGCGTCATCGACTCGATCCAGACTCTGTACGCGCCGGAGCTGGGGTCTGCGCCGGGATCCGTGGGGCAGGTGCGCGAGGCGGCCGGCCGGCTCCTGCGCGTCGCCAAGGAGGCCGGCGTCGCGACGATCCTCGTGGGCCACGTGACGAAGGACGGCACGGTCGCCGGCCCTCGCGTGCTCGAGCATCTCGTCGACTGCGTGCTCCAGTTCGAGGGCGACCGCTACCACGCGCATCGCATCCTGCGCGCGACGAAGAACCGGTTCGGCTCCACGAACGAGCTCGGCGTCTTCGAGATGACGGGAGCCGGCCTCGTCGGCGTGCCGGACGCCTCCGCGCTGTTCGGTCACACGGTCGAGGGGGAGCCCGGAGCCGCAGTCGCCTGCGCGCTGGAGGGCACGCGGCCGATCCTCCTCGAGATCCAGGCGCTCGTCTCGCAGAGCGAGCTCGCCATGCCGCGCCGTGTCGCGACGGGCATCGATCCGAAGCGGCTCGCGATGATCGTCGCCGTGCTCGCGCGTCACGCCGGCGTCGGCCTGGGCCAGGCGGACGTCTTCGTCAACGTGGCGGGCGGCGTCCGCGTCGACGAGCCCGGCGCCGACCTCGGCGTCGCTCTCGCCATCGCCTCGGCCGCGAAGCGCACGCCCGTGCGGGCGGCGACGGCCACGTTCGGCGAGATCGGCCTCACCGGCCGCCTCAGGCCCGCAACGCAGGCCGAGCGGCGCCTCGACGAGTGCGCGAAGCTGGGCCTCCGGCTCGTCGTCGCCCCGGCGGGCACGCCCGCCCGTGGCACACTCCAGGTGGCGCAGGCCGAGACGCTGCGCGAGGCGATCAGGGCGGGACTCGATGACCACAGAGCCGACGAGGGAGACGAGCGAGCGTAGGGCCGAGCGGCTGGGCGAGCTCGGGTTCACGCGCACGCCGTCGGAGGACGACCCGCGCCGCGACGCGGCGCTCCTCGCCGCCATCGAGAAGATCGCCCCCGGGACGCCGTTCCGGCAGGCGGTCGACGACGTCATCCGCTCGCACGAGGGCGCGCTGATCGTCATCGGCGACCCGAACGAGCTCGCCTTCCTCTACTCGGGCGGGATCCGCCTCGACGCGCCGTTCCGGCCTCAGCTCCTGTACGAGCTGGCGAAGATGGACGGCGCGATCATCGTCGACACCGCGCTGAAGCGGCTCGCGTGGGCGAACGTGCAGCTCATGCCGGACCCCACGATCCCGTCGGACGAGACCGGGACGCGCCACCGCACCGCGGAGCGCGTCGCCAAGCAGACGGGCGCGCTCGTCATCTCGGTGTCGCAGCAGCGCGAGACGGTGACGATCTTCGTCGGCCCCGCGCGCTACCAGCTCGACCCGGTCGCGGACGTCCTCGCGAAGACGAACCAGGCGCTCGGCACGCTCGAGACGTACAAGGCGCGGCTGGAGCAGGTGCTGACCCGCTTGACGGCGCTCGAGTTCCAGAACGCGGTCGTGCTCGACGACGTGCTCGTCGTCCTCCAGCGCGCGGAGATGACCGCGCGCATCGCCGATCGCATCAGCAGAGACTGCGTCGAGCTCGGCGCGGAGGGGCGCCTGATCCGCCTCCAGCTGGACGAGCTCGTCGGCGAGGTCCCGGCCGAGCGCGACGCGATCGTTCGAGACTACACCTCGGGCGAATCGGACGCGGAGGCGACCCAGGCGCTCGAGCGGCTGCGCGGCTTCTCGTACCGGGAGCTGCTCGAGTTCGACCGGCTCGTCGGCCTCCTCGGCTACGACCGGGGAGTCAATCCGCTCGACTTCAGCGTCACCCCGCGCGGTTACCGCGTCCTCTCGCACATCCCGCGGTTGCCCGTCCCGGTCATCCACCGTATCGTCGCCGACTTCGGCTCCCTGGACACCGTCGTCCGGGCCTCCCAGCGCGATCTGGAGGGCGTCGAGGGGGTCGGCGCCGTGCGAGCGAGGGAGATCCGCGCCGGGCTCAGGCGCCTGCAGGAGCACAACCTCGTGGACCGGTACCTGCAGCTCTAGAAAGGCCTGGAAAGGCCAAAAAAGTGCCTTTTCCAGCCATTTCTGCTACCCTATGGGTCATCGGGCCGGCGCCCTCCATGCGCCGGCTCTTTTGGCGAAACGCGCATCGAAAAGGGGAGGTCGGCGTTGTACAAGGTCGGCGACAAGGTGGTGTATCCGCACCACGGTGCCGGGACGGTCGTCAAGAAGGAGTCCCGCGAGGTGCTCGGGCAGAAGCGTGAGTATCTGACGATCAAGATCCTGCACAACGACATGACCGTGCAGGTCCCGTGCGAAAACGCCGACCAGGTCGGTCTTCGGCGCGTGATCGGCGAGAAGGAGGTCGGGGTCGTCCTCAAGGCGCTCACCGGCGGCTCGACCGAGATGCCGAAGAACTGGAACCGCCGCTTCAAGCACAACCGCGACAAGATGAAGACGGGCGACATCCTCGAGCTCGCCGAGGTCGTTCGGAACCTCTCCCTGCGCGACAACGAGAAGGGCCTCTCCACCGGCGAGAAGCAGATGTTCGTGAAGGCGAAGAAGATCCTCGCCTCCGAGCTGATGTACGCCAAGGGCATGGACGAGGAAGAGTGCGCCGAGTGGCTCGAGGGCGTTCTCACCGGTGCCGACGGCAACGGCGGCAAGAAGAAGACGACGGCCAAGAAGAAGGCCGTCGCCGCCGCCGTCTAGCTCGCGGGCGTGTCCGTCTGGGCGATCCTCGTGGCTGCGGGCCGCGGGGAGCGACTCGGCTCGGACCAACCGAAGGCGTTCGTGAAGCTCGGGGAGCTGCCGTTGCTCGCGGAGTCGCTGCGCCGTCTCGACGACAGCGAGTGGGTGGACGCGGTCGTCGTCGTCGCGCCGGCCGGCTGGGAGGAGCCGGCGATCCTGCTGGCCGAGGAGCTCGGCTGCGCGAAGGTGCGCGCGTGCGTGTCCGGCGGCGAGACGCGGGCCGACTCGGTGCGTGCGGGCCTCGCCGAGGTGCCCGAGGACGCGGCGGCGGTGCTCGTGCACGACGCGGCTCGGCCCCTCCTGGCCGAGGACGTGATCGAGCGCGTGCTCGCGCCGCTCGCAGAAGGCTGGGACGGCGTCGTCCCCGGCCTACCGGTGTCGGACACCGTGAAGCGCGTCGGCGACGGCGGCCGCGTCGAGGAGACCGTCGCGCGCGACGGTCTGTGGACCGTGCAGACGCCGCAGGCCTTCCCGGTCGACGCGCTGCGTCGCGCGGTCTCCGGCGGAGGGGACGCGACCGACTGCGCGGGGCTCGTCGAGGCGGGCGGAGGTCGTGTGAAGGTCGTCCCCGGCGACCCGCTCCTGCTGAAGGTGACGACCGCCGACGACCTCGCCCGCGTAGCCTCGCTCCTGTGATCGTCGACTACCACATGCATCTGCGGAACGAGGCCGGCGGGATCGACCACACCGCCGCCGCCGTCGAGCCGTTCGTCGCGCGGGCCGCGGAGCGCGGCGTGGACGAGATCGGCTTCACGGAGCACGTCTACTACTTCGAGCAGACGCGGTCGTTCTGGCCATGGCCGTACTACGTCGAGCGCTGCCACTTCGATCTCGACGCGTACGTCGACGCCGTGGTCGAGGCGAAGCGCGGCGGCCTGCCGGTGAAGCTCGGGCTCGAGGTGGACTGGGCGGGCGAGCGAGCCGGCGAGCTGGCCGACGTCCTCGCGCCCTATCCGTGGGACTTCCTGCTCGGATCGGTGCACATGGTGGACGACCACGCGATCGACAACGGGCCCGGCCTCTGGGCCGAGCTGCCCGAGGATCGGGTGTGGAAGCGGTACGTCGAGACGCTCTCGGCCGCAGCCCGCAGCGGGCACTTCGACGTGCTCTCGCATCCGGATCTCGCGAAGATCTACGGCGTGCGCGGCAGCGACGAGCGGTACGAGGAGCTGGCGGAGGCGGTGGAGGAATCCGGCGTCGCCCTCGAGATCTCGACCGCGGGCCTGCGCAAGCCGGTCGCGGAGCTCTATCCCGACGCGCGCCTGCTGCAGCTGTCGTCGGCGCCGGTCACGCTCGCATCCGACGCGCACGAGCCGGTGCTCGTCGGCGAGGACTTCGACGCCGCCGTCGCCTTTGCGGTCGCGAACGGCCGCGACACGGTCAGCGTCTTCGAAGGACGCGTTCGGAGACAGGAGCCGATCGGATGAGCGAGTACCGCGTGGGCACCGGCGTCGACGCGCATGCCCTCGAGGAAGGCGTGCCGCTCGTCCTCGGCGGCGTCGCCGTCGACCATCCGCGCGGCCTCGCCGGCCATTCCGACGGGGACGTCCTCGCGCACGCGCTCACGGACGCGATTCTCGGCGCAGCCGGGATGGCGGACATCGGCGCGCTCTTCCCGTCCGGCGATCCGCAGCTCGAAGGCGCGGACTCGGTCGCGCTGCTCGCCGAGGCGTGGAACCGCGTGCGTGCGGCCGGGTGGGAGCTCGTCAACGCCGACGTCGTCCTCATCGGCGAGGAGCCGCGGCTCGCGCCGCACCGCGACGCTATGCGCGGACGGCTCGCCGGCGCGCTCGGCGTCGAGCCGGAGCGCGTGGCCGTGCGCGCGACGACCACCGACGGCCTCGGCTTCACCGGCCGCGGCGAGGGGCTCGCCGCGCAGGCCGTCGCGCTACTGCGTCGATGAAGCTCCGGATAGTCACCCACGCGGAGCATCCCGAGCTCCGCGGGAAGCTTCCCGACCTGTGGCCGGAGTTCATGCACCACGACGAGGCCGTCTCGACCTTCTGGCCGCAGCTGTACGAGGTCTATCCCGACTTCCAGCTGTGGGTCCTCGACGGCAAGCGCCTCGTCGGCTATGCGTGCACGCTGCCGGTGGTGTGGGACGGCGTCCCGCAGCCGAACGGCATCGACTGGGCCGTGACCCAGGGGCCCGGCGGGATGCCGACGACGCTGTGCGCGATCGTCGCGGGCCTCGTCCAGCAGTACCGCGGCCACGGCATCGGCGCGGTCGTCCTCGGGCGCATGACGAAGCTCGCCGCCGCGCACGGCCTCGACTGTGTGATCGCCCCCGTGCGGCCGACGTGGAAGGAGCGCTATCCCCTGACACCGATCGACCGCTACGTCGACTGGCGGCGCGAGGACGGCCTGCTGTACGACCCGTGGCTACGGACGCACGAACGCCTGGGTGCCGAGCTGCTCGCGCCTGCGCCGAGCTCGATGACCGTGACCGGCACGCGCGACGAGTGGGAGAGCTGGACGTCGCTCCAGTTCCCGGAGGGCGGCGAGTACGTCGTGCCGGGCGCGCTCACGCCGGTGCGCTTCGAAGGCGGCACGGGAACATACGTCGAGCCGAACGTCTGGATGCGGCATCCGGTCGTCGAGCAGTACTGAGGAGTATCAGCGGCCGCGGCGCTGCTGCGCGTCGCGGCGCTGCTTCTCGAGGCGCCGGCGCATCTGGCGGTTCGTCGCCTCTTCCGGAACGGCTCCCTGCTGATCCTGCATCTCCAGCAGCGCCCGTCGCTCGTCGCGCGTCAACTTGGACATCGCCCTCTGGGCTTGCTGCGGGTCGTGCATGTGCTTCGCGTGCGGCTCGAGCTTCTTCATCGCACGCGCGAGCTCCGGGTTGGAGCGCTCGAGCGCGGCGTTGGACGCCTTCTGGAGCCAGCGCCTGAACAGCGGCACCTTCGCGATCAGGTTGATGAGCGGACGCAGGAACCGGCCGTTCTGGATGCGGCCGAGCAGCGCCAGGACGCCCATGAGGAACAGGAGCCCGAGCAGGATCCAGAGCGGGATCAGGAGCGTGACGATCGAGGCGATCACGGCGCGGAGGATGGTAGCGAGACGAGCCCGTCCCGCACGTGGACGAGCCCGTCGCGGGCCAGGGCGGCGACGGCCTCGGCGTCCGACGGCTGGTCGCCGGCGACGACGGCGCGGAGGGCGTGCGACCGCCGCTGGCGGAACGAGCCCTCGAACGCGCCCTGCTTGCGCAGCGGCTCGTAGCGGTTGCCGCGCGAGGGACAGGCGTCTGCGAGCGGGCAGATCTCGCAGCGCGGGATGCGCGCGAGACAGACGGTCGCGCCGAGGTCCATCAACGCCTGCGCGGCGGCGGACGAGAACGTCGCGCCGGTGCGGTCGACTATGCGGCGGACGTTCACGTCCTCGGGCAGGACGTCGCGGCCGAAGGCGAAGCACGCGACCGCATCGGCGGTGTAGCGCCCGACGCCCGGAAGGTCGGTGAGGTCGTCGGGCCATCCGTGAGCGGCCACCTGCTGCGCCGCGCGGTGGAGATTCACCGCGCGCCTGTTGTAGCCGAGCCCCTGCCATTCGCGGATGACGTCTGCAGGAGACGCTGCGGCGAGTGCGTCGACCGTGGGCCAGCGCTCGAGCCACCGGTGCCACCTCGGCACGACGCGGTCGACCTGGGTCTGCTGCGCCATGACCTCGCTGACGAGGATGGCGTACGGGTCACGCGTGCGCCGCCAGGGCAGCTCCCTGCCGGTCTCGCGATACCAGTCGAGAAGAAGCTCCTGCACCCGAGGGAGCCTAACGGGGAGTCGTTTCCGCCTCGAGCCGGCCGATGACCCGGGTGTGCGGTCCGATGCCCTCGAGCGGTTGTTGGAACGGAGGGACGCGCTTCCGCTCGGGAACCGCGCTGCGCTCGCCCGCATCGTGGCGCTGTGCGACGAGGCGTCTGCAACGCCCGCCGGCATCGCCCTCGAGGCGGCGCGGGACGAAGGATTTGCGGCACTGCTCATGCGGCTCGGCCCCGACGCTGTCGGCGCTCGAGCACGCTCAGGTTGCGAACCTCCCCCTTGGCCGAGGCTCGACTCGAGGCGCTTCTGGCCGCACAAGACCGTTTCGACGCGTTCCAGGGCTGACTCAGCGGTGGAAAGCTCCCGCGAGCGTCGGCTCGAAGGGCGCCACCGTCAGGGTCGATCCTGGATCGCCCTTTCCACAGTAGTCGACCATCCGATACGAGTTGCGGACCCTGACGGCGATGGTGTCGGCGTAGACCGCGTCCTGGAGGCCGATGCGAATGACGTCGGCCGCCCGCTTGTTGCCGACGTCGCAGCGATAGTGGTTGACGACCACCCAGGCGCTGCCCCCGCGCCGGACTTGCACCGGTAGCGCGTACCGAGCGGCGATCATCTGATCCGTCCCGCCTCGCACCTGGAACGGGATGCGACCGTGCGCGTCCTCGAACCACATCGCCGGAGTGCCGTACACCGTGCACGCGGCGCCGTGGTTCGTCAGCTGCAGTGCGAGCGTGTGCTGCCCCGTCGCCTCGCCGATGCGCGGTCCGATCGACGCTGTGAACTGCTGCATGCGACACCAGCGCTTCGCCCATATCTCGGACCAGGCGCTGCGGTCGGTGCGCCCGGCGATGACCGGCGCGATGTAGAAGGGCCCGCACGCCGGCAAGGCGACCCTCACCCGTGACGGGGCGGCACCCGGCGCCGCGACCAGAAGCACACGGGTCTCGGGGCACGCTCGATTGGCGAGCGCGTCATAGTCGGCGCCGAAGACGTCGAACGCCGCCGCGCCTCCCGGCTGAACCACAACGGTGTGGAACGGTTTCGCGGAAGGGTCGCCTTGGACGACGCGGATCGACGGCGCACGAAGCGACGGCCAGCCTGCGAGGCGGCAGGCGCTCGCGCCCACATTCGTGACCGTGAACGTCTGGATGAACTGGCCGCCCGCCTCGCCGTACACGGACGGCTGCACTCGCAGCTGCCCGCCCGTGCACGTCGGCACGGGTGCGGCCGCACGGGCAGAGAACGTGACCGCGAGCGCGAGGGCGAGCGCGACCACGACGGTCATGAGAGCCAGCCTACGGGATGGCCACGCTCGCGACGATCTGCTGCTGCCGGTGTGCCGGATTGCCGCCGTCGTCGAACGTGCTGACGAACGTCGAGATCTCGTTCAGCCCGTTCGCGACGTTTCCGAAGTAGTCGCCGATGAACCCCGTGGGGTCGCTCGGCGTCTCCGGATGCGGCGAGTTCAGCTGCGGGTCCCACGTGTGGGCGGTCAGCCGGATGTTGTGCCCGAGCGGCGCGAGCGTCGGCGTGTAGAACTGGATGCTCGCGTTGACGCAGTAGTTCGACGCTCCGTACGGCTGATTCGGGTCGAGGGCGAGCCCCGCCGCGTCCGCCTCGCTGCCGGCTGTCGGGCACGCGAGCCGGCGGTCGTAGAAGTTGACGCTCACGGTCCCGTCGTCGGCGACTGCGAGATTGGGCTGGAACTCGTCCGCGGCCGCGGCGTTGTCGTTCACCTGGTTCGGGGGCGTCCACGTCTTGCCGCGGTCGTACGACGCGGTCAGGAGGACGTTGTCGACGCCTGCGCTGTAGTCCTCGTAGGCCACGTACAGCGGATACGCGCCGTTCGGGCCCGGGTGGTTGCCGACCGTGAACGTGTTCTCGATTCCGTCCCGGAACGTCGTGTTCGCGTACGTCAGAGGAGGCGGCTGGATGTTGCTCACCGGCGTGCCGACGGTCGACCAGGTCTGACCGCCGTTCGCCGACGCGTCGACGGCGATGTCGACGCAGCAGTAGCCCTTCTTCGGATTGAAGTTGGTGAGCGTCGTGTACACGTTCCCGTCCGGCGTGACGTGCGGGAGCAGGTACGTCATTCCCTGCGGGCTGTGCGGCGGGACGGGTAGTGGCTGCGGCGCGGACCACGCCGTATGCGTGCCGTTCGCCCTCGCGTCCGCGTACGAGACGTAGGGAACCGGTGTCGCGGAATGGAAGTCGACCCACATCGCGTAGATCCGGTTGTAGTGCGGGCTCGCCGGGTTCGTGTCGATCGTGATCCACTGCTTGTCCGGCTCGTTGCCGATGGCGTCGTAGCTCGCGATGATGTCCGGCTTCCCGTCGGCCGTCGTTATCCACTGATTCGCGGCGGTCGCGCCGTGCGGGCGCACCGACACCGAGATCACCTCGGCGGGCTGCACCGGGTTCGGCTCCTGCGACTTGCCGACCGTGTAGTCCTTGCTGCCGTCGCTCTTGTAGAAGAACTGGTACGGCAGGTTGATCTCGTAGTAGTTGCCGAAGCCGTCGAAGGCGCCGACGGGGTCGGTGTTGTCCGTCCATCCTTCGTAGCCGGGGACGTGTCCCTGCACCGGCCACGTCTTGCCGCCGTCGAAGGACTCGTAGAAGCCGAGCAGGTGGTTGTAGCCCTCGGCGCTCACGATCCACTTGGACGAGCCGATCAGATGCTGCGGATTCGTCGGATCGACGCGGATGTCGGATTCGGAGTGATCCTTCACCAGCTGCGGCGCGCCGGCCGGATACCCCGGGTTGCTGCCGGCCTGCGTCGGATAGGGCGCCGCTTCGCCCGTGTCCTCGCCGGTGGTCGCGCCGGGGCAGGGCGACACGCCGCTGTACCCGTTGCCCGGGCCGTTGTCGAACGCGGACGCGTCGACCTCGGGCCGGTAGCAGCTCACCTGCTGCGCCGTCACGTCGACGTTGGTCACACCGGCCTTCTGGTAGCTCGCCGTGTACGCCTTGTCCGATTGATTGCCCTGTGGCACGTTGCCGACGCCCGGATCGAGCGCCGACGCGGCGCCCTGCGAGGTCGATGCCGCAGCGAGGACGACAGTTGCGCAGGCGAGGCCTGCGAGGACGGGTACGCGGCTGAGCTTCACGTGCAGCACCTCCTGGGTCGGTGACTAGGCTTTGGCTCGGTGATCGATCTCCGCTCGGACACGCTGACGAAGCCCACCGCAGGCATGCGCGCGGCAATGGCCGCCGCCGAGGTCGGCGACGAGCAGTACCTCGAGGACCCGACGACGAACGAGCTCCAGCGACGCATGGCGGAGCTGCTCGGCCATGAGGCGGCGCTCTTCCTGCCGACGGCGACGATGGCGAACCAGGCGGCGTTGCGCGCACAGACGAGGCCGGGGTGCGTGCTGCTCGCCGAAGAGCGGACGCACATCCTCGTGTACGAGTGGGGCGGCCCTGCGATCCACTCCGGGCTCATCATGCGAGGGGTGCCCGCCGAGGCGGGCCTCGTAACGCCCGACCACGTAAAGGCCGTGCGAGACCCGGATCTCGGGCCGGGCGGGGTCGTCGTCCTCGAGAACACGCACCGCAGCTCAGGCGGGCGCGTCTGGCCCCTGGAGCAGTTCGAGGAGACCGCCGCCGCTGCGCGGGAGCGCGGCGCGGTCGTGCACCTCGACGGGGCCCGTCTCTTCAATGCGTCCGTCGCCGCCGGGCGCGCACCCTCCGAGTGGGCGCATCTCGCGAACTCCGTCACCATCTGCTTCTCGAAGGGCCTCGGCTGCCCGACCGGCGCGATCCTCGCCGGCTCGGCGGCGCTCGTCGAGCGCGCGTGGGAGAGCAAGTACCTGCTCGGCGGCGCGCTACGGCAGTCCGGGATCCTCGCCGCGGCCGCGCTGTACGCGCTCGACCATCACGTCGAGCGCCTCGCCGACGATCACGCGCGTGCGCGCCGGCTCGCCGAGGGGATCGGGATCGACGCGTCCGAGGTGGAGACGAACTTCGTCTCCATCCCCGATCCATACGGTGACGGGATCGAGCGCGCCGCCGAGGCCGGCGTCGCGCTCGGCGAGCTGCGACCGGGCTGGTTGCGCGCAGTCACGCATCTCGACGTGACCGACGACGACGTCGACGCCGCGATCGACGCGCTCGGCGCGCGCGTTGTCAACACCGTTTGAGGCACCCTTCCTGAGGGATCGACTCGCGCACGCAGCGCGCCGATGACCTCCACATCGCGACTCCGCATGCGGCGCGGGGTCGGTGGCGAAACGGCGGTTCTGCGGCTCATGTCTGACATTCACGTCGGTGACGACGTCACCTTTCGCGGGCGCGCGTACGTCGTTCGTGGGCTCTCGCCCATGAGTGCGAGCCCGCGACGAGCTCTGCTGAAGGACGTCGAGACGGGCGAGAACGTCGAGGCGCATCTCGACGAACTGGGGACGCCTGAAAGTGCTGCGCACTTTCAGGCGGGAGAGGGTCCCGCTTCGCGGGAGCGCCCGCCGGCCAAGCCGGCGGGCTCTTAGGGTCGCTGGCGCAGGGATTGTTCTGCGCGGGCGGGGGCGGGCTGCGCCCGTCCCCGTCCGCTGGTGCGCCTGCGCGTAAGCCGGCTTCGCCCGGCTTACGCTCCGGCCTTGTTCGTGGGTTTCCGTGGCAGGTCTACTGCTGTGAGCGTCTCACCGATGTCGACCATCCCGGGCCGGAGCGAACGCGCAGCGTTCGAGCCGGCCGCACCAGCGCGCGGGGACGGCGGTAGCCGCCACCGTGCGCGCAGAACCGAACCGTCGCTCACACTCCTATGAGCTCGGCGGCTTTGCCGCCGAGCGCTCCCGCGAAGCGGGACCCTCTATCGCCTGAAAGTGCGCAGCACTTTCAGGCGGGCTTGAAAGTGCGCAGCACTTTCAGCACGTCTTCGGCGGTGAACGGCCACAGATAGAGCGCGCGCTCGTAGCCGTTCGCGTCCACGACGTATGCGGCCTCGGTGTGCACGATGTTGTGCACCTCGACGCCGGCGATCTTCTTCGCCTGGTCGAGCACGCCGATGTCGTAGCGCTTCCACACCGAGCCGAGCTGGGACGGGGTGCCGACGCCCCAGCGAAATTCGCTGCCGAGCCTCCATTTGCGGATGTCCTGCACGAGGTAGCGGCGCGCGTTGCCGAAGACGTTCACGCTCACTGCGACGATCGCCGGCCGTGAGCCGGCCGGGAGGCTGCGCACCACGTCGTTCAGGCGACTCGCCTCGACCGGGCAGTAGTTGCGGCAGAGCGGGTCGAGGAACGTGACGATCAGCGGCCGGCCGCGGTAGTCCGCGAGCGAGACCCCCTTGCCGTTCTGGTCGAGCAGGCTGAAGGCCGGTGCCTTCTGCTTGCCCGCGGGCCAGGTCGTCGCGGCGCCGCCCACCATGGGGGTCGAGGCCGCGGGACTGGAGGAACGGAGCACGAGCAGCGCGATGCCCGCACCGAGGCCGACGAGAGCGGCGATCCCCCAGATCGCCCAGCGCATCCGCACGAGCGCCATGGCTCGAGGATAGACACTCGCCACGCTCAGCGTTCTCTCAGTCGCATCTCAGGGCTTCCGAAGCGGGCCCGGGGACGATGCGGGCATGACACTCACAACCGCAATCATCGTGAACGCGATCCTGATGGCCGGGATCATCGTGGCGCTCGCGCGCGTCGTCCATCTTCCCTTCCGGATCGAGAAGCACCTGCTGAAGCTCGAGCACGCCGTGTACGTGCCCGGCGCGGAGGAGCGGGAGCTCTCGAAGGCAGCATAGGGGCGGGCTACGGTGCGAGGCCGACGGCGAGCCGCTCGACGGCGGCCGGCTCGGCCTCGACCTCCGCCCCGACGGGGAGCGCGAGCGAGAAGACGGTCTGGCCGTTGCGGCGCTCGACCGTGCACCGCCCGCCGTGCGCCCTCGCGATCGCGGCGACGATCGCGAGCCCGAGGCCGACGCCGCCCTGCGCGCGCGTGCGTGCGTCGTCCGCACGCGCGAAGCGGTCGAAGATGCTTCCGAGAGCCTCGTCGGGCACGCCCGCGCCCTCGTCGGCGACCGCGATGACGATCTCGCCGCCGACCGCGTGCCCCCGCAGCGCGATCCCGGCACGCGGCTCCGTGTACTTGACGGCGTTCTCGAGCAGCGCGTCGAGCGCGCTGCGCAATGCCTCCGGGTCGACTCGCACGACCCCGACGACGTCGAGGTCGAGCCGCCATGCGCGCGGGGCCACCTCCGACCAGCGCATGAACACGTCCTCGAGAAAGCGGTCGATCTCGACGTCGCGCAGGACGACGAAGTCCGGCTGCTCGACCTTCGCCAGCAGCAGGAGCCGGTCGACGATGCGCTCCATGCGCTCGAGCTCGTCGAGCGCGACCGTCAGCTCCGGCGAGTCCGGCGTCTCGCGACACAGGAGCTCGAGGTGCCCGCGCGCGATCGTCACCGGCGTGCGCAGCTCATGCGACGCATCGTGGAGGAACCGCTCCTGCCTTTCGAGCAGCGACGCTCGCATGTCGGCCAGCGCTTCGACCTGGCGCATCGCCGACTGCCGCCTGCGCGCGTGCCACACCATGGCGAGGAACATCGCCGACATGAGCGGCACCTCGAACAGCTCGCCCCACAGCTGGATGCCGGCGAACGCGTCCGCCAGGATGCTCGCCCCGGTGGCGAGGATGACCGCGGAGAGGATCACGGCCGTGACTGCGGGCGACCAGACCCGGAACCCGTACACGATGGTCACGCTGATCCAGACGAAGTGGAACGGGATCGTCTCCCAGGCCGGCCACGCGATCATCGCCAGCCAGTTGGCGATCGCGAAGAGGCCCCACAGGACCTCGACCGAGTTACGCCGCAGCCAGCCGGTAGCCAGCATGGCGGATGGTCTCGATGTGCGCGTCGGGCCCGAGCTTCTGCCGTAGGCGCCGGACGCAGACGTCGACGACGTTCGATCCGGGGTCGAAGTCGTATCCCCACACGTCTGCGAGCAGGCGTTCGCGGCTGATCACCTCGCCGGCGTGCAGGAGCAGGTGGTGGAGCAGCCTGAACTCGCGGTCGGAGAGATCCGTGACGACGTCGCCGACGCGCGCCTGCCGGCGTGCGAGGTCGAGCAGCACGCGCCCCGCGTGCAGCACGTGCTCGTCCTCGCCCGGCGGGACGGCACGCCGGAGCTGGACGCGGATGCGTGCGAGCAGCTCGTCGAGCGCGAACGGCTTCGCCACGTAGTCGGTGGCGCCGAGCTCGAAGCCCTTCAGCTTCGTGCGCAGGTCGCCGCGCGCCGAGAGGATCACCACGGGCAGTTGGGGCCGCTCGCGGTGCAACTCGTGGAGGACGCGGAGGCCGTTCATCCCGGGGAGGAGCAGGTCGAGGACGACGAGGTCCCAGTCTCCGGAGCGCGCGAGCGATAGACCGTCCGGCCCGTCGTCGGCCGTGACGACTCCGTACCCCTCCGCCTCGAGGCCGCGCCGAACGAACGACTGAATGCGCGTCTCGTCCTCGATCAGCAGGATCCGCATCGCTCCCCCTCCCGACTCTAACCCGGTCGCAGATGACCTGTAAATGACGAGGTCGTGACAATTTCGTCATTTTCGGGTCCCGTTAATCGCGATCGGTTAGACAACGCGCCGGAGATGCGGGGAACGAGCTTCAGGGTGCTCGGTGTCGCCGTCGCCATCGCGGCGGCCGGCGTTCTCATCGGCCTGTACGTCTCCAAGCTCACGACCGAGGCCGGGTCGAAGGCCTACACCCTTCCGGTCCGGTCGCAGGGCGGCCACAAGGTCGTCGACCTGACCATCCAGACCGTCGCCGCCGTCGGCCCGCAGCTCAGCCCCGGCCATCCCGACTTCGTCTCCTACCTCGTCCGCGACACGCAGGGCAAGTGGCTCCGGCGGACCGTGTGGCGCCTGCCGGCGGATGCCACGGTGCACGTGACGATCTACAACTTCGACGGCGCCAGCGGCCTGCGCAACCCGCTATACGCGCGGCCACAGGGCATCGACGGCAACTCGTTCCAGCTCGACGGCAAGGCGACGGACGTCATCAACCCCGACGACACGTCGCACACGTTCGCCGTGCCCGCGTTCGGGCTGATCGTGCCCATCACCGGCGTCGCCGACAACGCGAAGAACCAGTGCGGCTACGCGCCGTGCGCCATGTCGATGGCGCACCGGACGATCACGTTCACCTTCCACACCGGCAAGGCGGGCCACTACCGCTGGCAATGCTTCGTGCCCTGCGCCGCCGGCTGGATCGACGGCTTCGGCGGGCCGATGCAGACGATCGGGTACATGGACGGCTTCCTGGACGTCGTCTGATGGCGACTCCGGGAACGAGGGAGGGAAATCACGCCAGGCGCGTGATCGTCGTCGCGGTCGCGCTCAGCGTCGTCGCGACCATCCTCGTGGCGGTGCTCGGCAGTCGGTTCCTCCCGCCCGGGAACGGGAGCACGCAGGCGAAGGAGCAGGTCTTCGACAACACGTGGATGACGGCGATCGTCACGCCCGTGATCGTGCTGCTCCTCGTCTTCTTCGTCTACACGCTGACCCAGTTCCGGCATCGAGGAGGCGCGCTCGTCGACGGACCGCCCATCCGCGACACGCCGCAGGTCCGCGTCTGGTGGATCGTGATCACGTCCGCCACCGTGCTCTTCCTCGCCGGCTTCGGAACGTACGAGCTCCTGCAGAACGGCTCCGGCGGCGGTCAGGGGCCGAGCCCGATCGCGATTCCGAAGGGCAAGATGCTGCCCGTCCAGGTCATAGCGCAGCAGTGGCAGTTCACGTATCGCTACCCGACGTACGGCGGTCTGGAGACGCCTCAGCTCGTCCTTCCGGCTGACACGTACGTCGAGCTGCACGTCACCTCGCTGGACGCGATCCACTCCTTCTGGGCCACCGAGCTCGGGATCAAGGCGGACGCGAACCCCGGTGTCGACAACGTCGCCTACCTGCAGACGAGGTCGCCGCGCACCTTCCACGTCCGCTGCGCCGAGCTCTGCGGCCTCTGGCACGGATACATGTTCGACAACGGGCGCGTCGTGCCGCAAGCGCAGTTCACGGCCTGGGTGAAGTCGCAGCAGCATGACTTCGCGGCCGTCGCGAAGTACCTGCCCAAGTATTCGAAGAGCTACTACCCCGACCCGCAGAGGAGAGCCGGATGAGCGTCGCCCGCCGACTCGTCGGCTTCAACCTCCTGACCGCGTGCCTGCTCGGCATCGGCGGCTGGTACGTCGGCTGGTTCGGAGCGCACGGAGTCGTCGGCCCGAGCCTCGACTACTTCGGCGACATCGACTACAACGAGCTGTCGATCGTGATGGCGTACCTCGGGGGCGTCATCGGCTTCCTCATCGGGCTCGGCTTCCTCAACTATCCGCTCGCGCGGCTGCGCGGCTATCCGCCGTCGCTGCGCGAGAAGGAGACCGGCGGGATCGGCCGCTACTTCAGCCTGTGCACCGACCACAAGGTCGTCGGGATGCAGTACCTCGTCGGCATCGGCCTCTTCTTCTTCATCGGCGGCCTGAACGCGATGCTCATCCGCACCGAGCTGCTGCGTCCGGATCACCAGGTGTGGCCGGCAGGCACGTATCTGACGCTCGTCGGCCTGCACGGCACGATGATGATGGGGATGATGACGAGCGGGATCCTGGGCCCGTTCGGCAACTACCTCGTCCCGATCCTCATCGGCGCGCGCCGGATGGCGTTCCCCCGCATCGAGGCGCTCACGTTCTGGCTGCTCATGGCGGCGGGCGTCATTCTCGAGACGACGATCTTCTTCGGCGGCTTCCCGACCGGTTGGACGGGCTACCAGCCGCTCGGCACGCAGGCGAATCCGGGCATGGACTGCTACTACCTCTTCTTCGCGCTCGTCGGCATCTCGATGACGCTGCTCGGGCTGAACATGATCGCGACGATCGTGACCATGCGCGCGCCGGGCCTGACCTGGACGCGCCTGCCCATCTTCGTGTGGGGCGTCCTGTCGACGTCGGTGTTGATGGTGCTGGCCGCGCCGGTGCTGATCGCAGCCCTCGCCATGGCGCTGCTCGATCGCACCGCACAGACGAACTTCTACGTCGCGGCGCAAGGGGGAAGCTCGTTCCTGTACGAGAACCTCTTCTGGTTCTTCGGGCATCCGGAGGTGTACATCCTCGCCCTGCCCGGCTTTGCGATCGTCCTCGAGATCCTCCCGGTCTTCGCCCGGAAGCCGTTGTGGGGTTACCGCCTCGCGGTGGGAGGCCTGCTCGGCGTCACGCTGCTCTCGTTCTTCGTCTGGCAGCACCACCTGTTCGTGAGCGGCATCAACGGCGACCTGCGGCCCTTCTACATGCTCTCGACGGAGCTCATCTCGATCCCGACCGGGCTCACGTTCCTGTGCGGGATGATGACGCTGTGGCACGGCCGCATCCGGTACTCGGTGCCGATGCTCTTCTGCCTCGCCTGGTTCTTCAACTTCCTCATCGGCGGCCTGTCGGGCGTCTTCCTCTCCGACACGCCGAGCGACACGACGACGCACGGCAGCTTCTTCTCGATGGCGCACTTCCACTACACGATCATGGGCGGGCTCGTGTTCACGTTCTTCGCCGCCATCTACTACTGGGTGCCGAAGATGACCGGCCTGCAGCTGAACGAGACGCTGGGGAAGATCCACTTCTGGACGATGTTCGTGTTCTTCAACCTCACGTTCTTCCCGCTCTTCATCGCGGGCTTCCAGGGACAACCGCGACGCGTCGTCACGTACCCGCACGGACTGCAGTTCCTGAACGACTGGGTCTCCGTGTCGGCGTTCCTGCTCGGCTGCTCGATGCTGCTGTTCCTCTTCAACTTCGTGAAATCGCTCGTGTTCGACCGGGTACCCGCGCCCGCCGATCCCTGGGGCTCGAAGTCGATCGAATGGCAGCTTCCGTCGCCGGTGCCGGTGCAGAACTTCGACCGCATCCCGGTGTTCTCGAGCGATCCGTACGGCTACGGCGAAGGCCGCCCGGTCGCCGTTCCCGCAGGCGCTCCGGCAGGGATGAGCTGATGACCGAGCTCGCGCAGCACGGGAGTGACTACTCGATCGTCGAGGCGGAGGAGCCCGACGTCCTCGGGCGGAACCTCTTCGCCGCGGGCCAGTTGCTCGCGAGCGCAACCGCGTTCTTCTTCCTCGCCTTCCTCTTCGCATACTTCTATCTCCGGTCGGTGAACAACGGCGGGCTGTGGAAGCCGAAGCACGTGGATGCGTCGGTGACATGGGGCACGATCGTGATGGCCTGCATCGTTGCGAGCGCTATGCTCGTCCGCTTCGGCAGGATCGACCAGGAGGCCGGCCGGAGGGAGGCATTCCGGCTGAAGGGCCTCGGCGGGCTCCTGCTCGGGGTTGCTGCGCTCGTCGTGCAGGCGATCGGCTGGACGCAGCAGGGCTTCGGCCCCGCCGACGGCGGCTACGCGAGCGTCTACTTCGGGTGGACGGCGTTCCTCTGGCTCTTCGTGCTCTGCACGCTGTTCTGGCTCGAGACCGTCCTCGCGACGTCCTACCGGTACCGGAACGAGCCGATGGGCGCCGCCACCGTCCCGCCGGGTCATGCGTCGGGCGATCCGCACCGGACGGCGCACGACATCCGCAACCCGGTCGAGCTCAACCGCGCCTCGCTCGCCGCGCTCAGCTTCTACTGGTCGTTCCTGGCCGGCATCGCCGTGCTCACCTGGATCGTCCTCGACCTCGTCTAGATGTCGCTGCTGCCCCTGCTCGTGTGCGGCGCGGCGGCGCTGCTGTACGCGCTCGGGCGGCGGGGGAGGGCGCGCGTCCGGCGCGAGGTCTCGTTCTACAGCGGCGTCGCCCTCGCGTTCGTCGTGCTCGAGCCGCCGTTCGACGGCTGGGCGGACCACTGGCTCGCCGCGCACATGTCGCAGCACGTCGTCCTCATGACGGTCGTCCCGCCGCTCGTCGTCCTCGGGCGTCCATGGCCGCGGATGTGGCTTCCGTTCCCGCTCTCGGCTCGCCGCGCGGTCGCGGGCGCGCTTTCGCGGTCGGCGGCGTTCCGGCGCGGCGGTGCGTTCTTGATGCGGCCGTCCGTTGCGCTCGCAGTGCAGTCGGCGGCGATCGCGGTCTGGCACGTCCCCGTTCTGTACGACGCCGCGGTCCGCAGCGAGGCCGTACACGTCTTCGAGCACGTCTGCTTCGTTGCTCCGGCGCTCGTGTACTGGGGCGCGCTGCTGGACGCGCCGCCCGTTCGCGCGCGCATCGACCAGCTGCGGCGGGCGATCTGGTTCGCGGCCGCGATGGTGCCGGGCTGGATCCTCGCCATCGTGCTCGCGTTCGCGTCTGCGCCCGTGTACGCCGCATACCCGTCCCTTACCGACCAGCAGCTGGCGGCCGGCGTCATGTGGGTGCCGGGCTCCCTCACGTACTTCGTTGCCGCGTTCGTCGCCTTCTACCGCTGGCTCGAGCCCTCGACGGGCGTCGAGCCCCGACCCGAGGAGCTCTCATGGACTTGATCGCGTCGTTCCTCGCAGGCTCGTTGCTCAGCTGGGCGCTGCCGCTCGGCGTGCTTGCGGCAGTGCTCATCTGGTGGGGTGCGATCCTGCGGCGCCGCCCCGGCGGCGACGCGTGAGGACGGCAGTCACCGCTGTCGCGGCCGCGGCGGCGCTCGGTGCGGCCGGAGCGACCGTCGCCGGCGCGGTCATCGGGCCGGGTGCGCCGCCGGCGCTCCCGGAGCTGCACGGACAGGTGAGCTGGGCGCCGGGCGCCCGGCCTGCGCCGGCGAGCGTGCCACGCGGGCGCGCCGCCGTGGTCGCGTTCGTGGCGCGCGGTTGCACGGGTTGCCTTGCGGAGCTGCGCTTCGTGCTCGACCGGTTGCCTGCACCGATCCGGCCCACGGTTCTCCGCACCGAGGCCCACGGCCGTTCGTTGTTGCTCCTCGTCGACCGCACGGGTCACATTCGCACCGGATACACGTTCCCGTTCGCGCCCGCGTTCGTCGAAGGCGATCTGAGGACGCTCGCGCGGTGAGGACCGTCGCGGCACCCGGCGTGTTCCTGCGCGCATGCGCTCTGGCCGTTGCCACGGCAACCGCGCTCGCGGTCGCGACCGGAGGCGCCGGCTCGGTCCATCGCGTCCTCGCGGCGCTCGCCGGCCCACCGCTCGCAGCACTCCTCGTGTCGGCGGTCGTCTCGCACCGGCGGTTGCTCGCGCCCATCGTCGCGACGGGCGTTCTGTTGCTTGCGACATCCCTGGCGCCGGGACGGGCGCATCTCGCGCTTGCGATTCCCGCGTTCGCCTCCGCAGCCGTCCTCGTCGTCATCGCGTGGCGCGGGAAGCCGGTGGCCGCCGGTGTGTGGCGGGACTACGTGGAGCTGACGAAGCCGCGGGTGATGACGCTGCTGCTGCTCACGGGTGTGTGCGGCGCCGCCGTCGGCGCGCACGGCCGCCCGTCGGTGGCGCTCGTGACGACGACGCTCGTCGGCCTCGCCCTGGCGTGCGGTGGAGCCGCCGCGCTGAATCACGTGCTCGACCGCGACATCGACAGGCTGATGGGGCCGCGGACGGCGGCGCGTCCGGTCGCGTCCGGCCGGCTCACCGCCCCGCGGGCCCTCGAGTTCGGGCTGGCGCTCTCGGCGGCGTCCTTCACGCTGCTCGCGTCGACGGCCAACCTGCTGACCGCAGTGCTCGCGCTCGCCGGGAACCTCTTCTACGTCGTGGTCTACACCGGCTACCTGAAGCGCCGCGGCCCGGAGAACATCGTGCTCGGCGGCATCGCGGGAGCCGTGCCGCCGCTCGTCGGCTACGCCGCCGCGACCGGCAGCGTCGCCGTGCCCGCGATCTGGCTGTTCGCGATCGTGTGCCTCTGGACGCCGCCCCATTTCTGGGCGCTCGCGCTCCTCCTGCGCGAGCACTACGAGCGCGCAGCGGTGCCGATGCTTCCCGTCGTGCGCGGCGAGTCCGTGACGCTGCGGCGGATCGTGGGGTACACCGTCGTCCTCGTCGCCGCGACCGTCGTGCCGGTCGCCACGGGAACGTTCGGCGCGCTCTACCTCGTCGCGGCCGTGCTCCTCGGCGGGCTCTTCCTCGTGCTCAGCATGCGACTGCTCCGTGCGCCGAGCCGGAAGGGAGCGGCCGGCCTCTTCCACTACTCGCTGCTGTACCTCGCGCTGCTTTTCGTCGCCGCGGCGCTCGACCCGCTGTTCTAGGTGCGCCGGTGTCAGACACCGGAGAGCTCAGGGACCGGCTCTCGCGCTGATGTGAGGGCTGCCGCCGCGGGTCACTTCGAGCACGTCCCACATGCGCGCCTCCTCGTGGCCGGGGACGAGGCACGCGAACCGGTACGAGCCGGCGCGCGACGCGACGAACGAGAACTTCGCGGTCGATCTCGGCGGGAGGATCGGCGTGGCGGCGCCGCGGAACGACGGCGTGACGGTCATCGGGCCGGGCACGACTGCGCAGGAGTGGTTCAGCGCACCGCGGTTCGTGCACGTCACGCGCACGCGCCAGCCCCGCGGGACGGTCATCATCAGCTCGCCTCGGCCGTAACCGTCGAAGTTGAAGCCGTTGTTCTCGCCGTTGTAGCCGGCGATCAGCGTGACGATCGCGGTGCGGTGCTTCGCATCGACGTGCAGGAACAGTGCCGGGCTCGGGTGGACGGCGAGCACGTGCGACCTCAGCCGAGCGGCGGGGCGCTCCAGGGAAAGTCGATCCAGCGGTCGGTTCGCCGCCAGACGTACTCGCAGTTGACGATCGACCTCGGCTTCTCGTAGAGAACGGCGACGCGCGACTCGCGCACCTTGTCGGCGAGGAAGTCCCGCACGAGCGCGAGCGTCTGACCGGTGTCGGCGACGTCGTCGGCGATGAGCACGCGCTGGTCCTGCAGGTCGACCGGGTCCGGGATGGGAGGGAGCAGCATCGGCACCGGGAGCCGCTCGTCGACGCCGGTGTAGAACTCGACGTTGATCGTGAACGTGTTCTTGATCTCGAGGGCGTACGACAGCGCTCCGGCGGTGAGGAGTCCGCCGCGCGCGATGCCGAGGATGAACCCGGGCTCGAAGCCGTCGGCGACGACCTGCGCGGCGAGCTCGCGGGCGCCCGTGCCGAGCTCGTCCCACGTCATCCGCTCGCGCTCGGTCGCGACGCTCATCGCCCCGATTCTTCCACACTAGACTCGAGCACATGGTGCGCCTGCGCTTCGCTCCGAGCCCGACCGGCTCGCTCCATCTCGGGAACGCGCTGAGCGCCGTCGCGAACCGCCATTTCGCCGACGAGCACGCCGGCACGCTGCTGCTCCGGATCGACGACACCGACCAGGCACGCAACCTCGAGGGCGGCGCGCACGGGATCGCCGCAGACCTCGAGTGGCTCGGCGTCCGCTGGGACGAGGGGCCGGTGCACCAGAGCAGCCGCTTCGTGCGCCATCGCGAGGCCGCGCACCAGATCGGCAAGCCCGATGCCGAGGGCGCGCTCCGCTTCGGGCGCACGACGCTGCTGCGCCCGGACGGGACGCCGACGTATCAGCTCGCAAGCGCGGTGGACGACCTGGACTTCGAGATAACGCACGTCATCCGCGGCAGCGACCACCGTGCGAACGCCGAGCTGCAGACGGAGCTGATCCGGGCGCTCGGCGGCGATCCGCCCGAGTTCGTCCATCACGGGCTGCTGCTGGGCGAGGACGGGACGAAACTCTCCAAGCGGCACGGCGCAGCCACCGTCGCGGACCTCCGTGCCGCCGGGATCCCCGCCGAGGCCGTGCGCGCGTACCTCGACGAGCTGGGGCTGCCGAAGCACGACGTGCACCTCGACCCGGCGCGCCTCCGCCGGCTCTCCGTCGACGCGCTCGCGGCGCTCTCCGACGACGAGCTGGCGGCGCGGGTCGGCGTCGACGCCTCGCTCGCGCCCGTCCTGCGCGGCGCGCGCGACCTCGCCGAGGCGAGGGAGTACGCGCAGATCGTGCTCGAGCCGGAGCACGTCGACGTCGACGCTGCGGAGACGATGGCGCGCTTCCGCGAGCTCGTCGAGGCGGGCGTCGAGCCGCGCGCGATCGTCCGGGAGCTGAAGGCGGTCGGCGGCAACCTGAAGGCGCTGCGGCTCGTGCTCACGGGGCGCGAGCGCGGGCCCGAACTGGCCGCGGTCATCGCTGCTCTGCCGCGGGACGAGCTGCTGCGCCGGTCCGTAGGCTAGGGCAATGCGTCTGTACAGCACGCTGACGCGGCGGATCGAGGAGCTGCCGCCTCCGCCCGGGCCGATCCGGATGTACTTCTGCGGCCCGACGGTGTACGCGCGAGCGCACATCGGAAACGCGCGGCCCTTCCTGCTCGGCATGTGGCTGCGACGGTGGCTGCGCCTGCGCGGTTACGAAGCGACCCTCGTGCACAACATCACCGACGTCGACGACAAGATCCTCGAAGCGCGAGGTCCCAGCGCCGAGGTCGCCGCTCGGGCGACGGCGTGGTACATCCAGGACACGGGGGATCTTGGCGTCGGGCTTCCCGACGCCATGCCGCGCGTGACCGAGAAGATCCCCGAGATCATCTCGGTCATCGAGCGGCTCGTCGCGAGCGAGCACGCCTATCCCGTGGGCGGCGACGTGTACTTCCGGGTCGCGCGCGATCCGCGCTACGGGCGGCTCTCGGGCCAGCGGCCGGACCAGGTCGAGGAGCAGGAGCCGAACCCGCTGAAGGAGGATCCGCGCGATTTCGCGCTCTGGAAAGGCACGAAGCTCGGGGAGGACATCTCGTTCCCCTCACCATGGGGGCCGGGCAGACCCGGCTGGCACATCGAGTGCTCGGCCATGGCCGAGGATGCGTTCGGGCCGTCCTTCGAGATCCACGGCGGCGGGCTCGACCTCGTCTTCCCGCACCACGAGAACGAGCTGGCGCAATCGAGCGCGCTCGGCCACGAGTTCGCGCGCATCTGGACGCACAACGGAATGCTCGGGACGAGCGGCGAGAAGATGTCGAAGTCGCTCGGCAACGACACGTCGATACGCAACGTGCTCGACGTCTGGGGCAGGGAGGTCGTCCTGCTCTTCTTCATGAGCGCGCACTGGCGCAAGCCGATCGACTTCACGGACGAGACGCTCGCGCAGACCAAGGCGCAGGTGGAGGGCTTTCGCAACGTCTTCCGCGCGTCGAGCGAACCGGGCGGCGACTGGAGCGCGTTCGAGGCGGCGCTCGACGACGACTTCAACACGCCGGAGGCGTTAGCGCTCATGCACGGCTGGCGCGACCACGAGCTGCTGCGCCGCGGGCTCGAGGTCTTCGGCCTCGGCTCGCTCGCCGACTCGGAGGATGCGCCCGCCGAGCTGGTTGCGCTCGCCGAGCAGCGCCGGACTGCGCGTGCGGCGGGCGATTTCGCCGAGGCCGACCGCCTGCGCCACGAGATCGCCGCCGCCGGCTGGATCGTTCGCGACGCAGCGGACGGCTTCCGGCTCGTGCCCCGATGAGCCGCGAGCAGGTCTACGGGCGGCGGCCGGTGCGCGAGGTGCTGCGCGGGGCGCGGGAGGTGCTGGAGCTCTGGGCGACCGAGCGCGCGGTCAAGTCCGAGCCGTGGCTGCGTGAGCTCGAGCGGCCGCGCGTCCAGACGAAGCTCGAGCGCGACATCTCCGAGGAGGCCGGCACCCGAGACCATCAGGGTGTCCTCGCCTGGTGCGAGCCGTACAAGTACGCGGACGCGTACGAGCTCGCCGAGCGCGAGCGGCCGCTGCTCGCGTGCCTCGACCAGGTCAGCGATCCGCGCAACCTCGGCGCCGTCTGCCGCAGCGCCGAGGGCGCGGGCGCGACGGGCGTCGTCGTGCCCGCGCACGGATCGGCGCGCGTGACCGCCGTCGTCTGCCGCGCGTCGGCGGGCGCGGTCGAGCACCTGCCGGTCGCCGTCGTGACCAACCTCGCCCGCTATCTCGCCGACATCAAGGGCGCGGACCTGTGGGTCGCAGGCGCCGCCGGCGAATCGGGGACGCCGATGTGGCAGGCCGACCTCTCCGGCGGGCTCGCGTTCGTCTTCGGAGCGGAGGGGAAGGGCCTGCGGCCGCTCGTCCGGCGTACATGCGACCTCGAGGTCTCGATCCCGCAGCTCGGTCGCGTCGAGTCGCTGAACGTGAGCGTCGCCGCAGCCGTCCTCCTGTACGAGGCGCGGAGGCAGCGGAGTGGCTGAGCCGACGCTCTACCTTTTCGACGGCTTCAATCTCCTCCATGCCGGGGAGTTCCGCTCGCCGGAGGAGTTGCGCGACCTGCTCGCCAGCTGGGTCGCCGGCAAGGGAGCGCGCGGCGTGCTCGTGTTCGACGGGCACGGCCCGTACGAGCGCCACGGCCAGCTCGAGGTGCGCTGGGCCGAGAACGCGGACACGCTCATCGAGCGGCTCGCGGCGGAGCGGCGGGGGAGGGAACAGGTGGCGGTCGTGTCCTCGGACGAGGCCGTGCGCGGCACGTCCGGCGCCGAGGTGCGCAAGCTCTCCTCCAATGCGTTCCTCGCCGAGCTCGTCGCCCCGGAGCACGCCGACCGCACCCGCGGCGACATGCGCGACAAGCTCGATCCGGTCACGCTCGCCGCGCTCGAGCGCCTGCGCCGCGGCAAGTGAGCGCGGTCGTCCTCGTCGAGGGCGCGAGCGACCGGATCGCGCTCGAGACGCTTGCGCGCCGGCAGGGCCGCGATCTCGCCGCCGAAGGGGTGTCGATCGTCGCGATCGGAGGCGCGCAGGCGGTGGGCCGAGTGCTGCGCGAGCTCGGCGAGGTCGCAGTCGCAGGGCTCTGCGACTCGGGCGAGGAGGCGCTCTTTCGACGCGCCGGCTTCGGCTCGAACCTCTACGTCTGCCACGCCGACCTCGAGGAGGAGCTGATCCGTGCGCTCGGCACCCACGCGGTCGAGGCCGTCCTGGAGACGAACGGCGACCTCGGCTCCTTCCGCACCCTCCAGAAGCAGGCGGTCTGGAGAAACCGTCCGGTCGCGGACCAGCTGCGCCGCTTCATGGGCAGCGGCGCGCGGCGAAAGCTCCGGTACGCGGCGCTGCTGGTCGACGCGCTCGACCTCGAGCGGGCGCCGCTGCCGCTAGTCGGCGTTCTCGAACGCGTCTGAGCGACCGAACACGTGTTCGTATCACGTTGGGTCCATCGCAAATGGACTTGTAAGAATTTGGACCCCTTGCTATGTTCTTCCTCAAGTTAAGGGTGAGAGTTTGCCCTGTCCTCGAACCGGGAGATGCCCGTGGCCACTCGCAGCACCGCACGCGCGTACTCGCCACAGAAGGCTCAACGCGAGCTGGAGGATCTCCAGATCGTCCTCCGCGCCCGCAACGGGGACGGCGAGGCGATGGACGCCCTCATCCGCCGGTACACCGGCTTCGTGCGCCTGAAGGCGAGCTCGTACTTCCTCGCCGGCGGCGACTCGGACGATCTCATCCAGGAGGGCCTGATCGGCCTGTACAAGGCGGTCCGGGACTTCCGCACCGACAAGGAGACGTCGTTCAGGAGCTTCGCCGAGCTCTGCGTCACCCGCCAGATCATCACGGCCATCAAGACGGCCACCCGCTTCAAGCACGCGCCGCTGAACACGTACGTGTCGTTCAGCCACACGCCGGCCGGCCAGGAGGGCGACGGCGAGTGCACGCTCGGCGACGCGCTGCCGGGGCCGGGCGTCCACGAGCCGTCGGTCATGGTCATCTCGACCGAGGAGCTGCAGAGCCTCGTCTTCACGCTCGGCTCAGGACTGTCCTCGCTCGAGGCGGACGCGCTGCGCCTCTACCTCGAGGGCTCCTCCTACGAGGACATGGCCGAGAAGCTCGAGTGCGACACGAAGACGATCGACAACGCGCTCCAGCGCGTGAAGCGCAAGATCGTCACACACCAGAAGACACGCGAAGTACTGCTCTAAGCGGCGCCGTCCGCCCCAGGCACGACCGGTACCAGGTACGCGTACGGAACGCTGATGTCGCGCGTGACCGTCTCGTGACGCCGAGCCGCGTGAGACCGGCGTTCGCGGCCCGGGCGCTTCACGATTCGGAGTGGAAGCTGCGCGGAGTTCGCGACCGTACCTGGTACCGGTCGTGGCTCCGGGGGACAGCGTGCGCCGCGCTTACCATGGGGTGTCTGCCGGAGTAGCTCAATTGGTGGAGCAGCGCATTTGTAATGCGAAGGCTGTGGGTTCGAGTCCCTCCTCCGGCTCCTTCTCGTCCCCACGACCTTCTAAAAACTGATAGAAGGTTTAAATCATGGATCGCTTGTCCGCCGTCGGAGACCCGGGCCTTCGCTCCGCCCTCGCGTTCGTGCGCGGGGCCGAGCGCGCCGTCACCGCGGACGAGCTGGCCGAGCACGACGGCATCCACCGCAACGTCGCCCGCAGCCGGCTCGAGCGCCTCGCCGGCGCCGGCCTGCTCGAGGTCTCGTTCTCCCGCGGCCGCGGCGGCCCGGGCGCCGGCCGGCCGGCGAAGACCTACCGCGCCGCGCCCGAGCTCGCGACGATCGAGTTCCCCGCCCACCGCTACGAGGACCTCGTCGGCCTCCTCGCCGAAGGCCGCACCGACCTCCACGACGTGGGTGCTGCCTTCGGGCGCAGGCTGGCACGCGCGGCGGAGCTGCCCCGGAGCCGCAGCCTCGACGACGTCTGCGCGGGCCTGCGACGGCTCGGCTTCCAGGCCGCTCGCGAGGACGATGCGATCGTGACGCCGACGTGCCCGCTGCGCCCGCTCGTCGCTGCGCACCCCGAGCTCGCAGCGCTCGACGAAGGCATGTGGTCGGGGCTCGTCGGACGTTCCGCGTCGTGCACGGTCGAGGGCTGTCTCGACCCGAGCTCGCCGTGCCGCATTCAGGTCCTGATCGAATCCCGGAGGTGACGATGCGTTCGTACCGCTATCTCGTCGTGGGCGGCGGCATGACCGGCGACGCCGTTTGCGCCGGCATCCACGACGCCGACCCGGAGGGCTCCATCGGCCTCGTCGGGGAGGAGACGATCCCGCCCTACAAGCGTCCGCCGCTCACCAAAGGTCTGTGGAAGGGCGGTGACGAGTCGAAGATCTGGCGCAACGTCGCAGAGCACGGCGCCGATCTCGTCCTCGGCCGCCGCATCGTCTCCATCGACCCGGCGGCGCACACGGCGCTCGACGACAACGGCGACGAGTACGCGTACGAGCGGCTCGTCCTCGCCACCGGCGGCTCGCCGCGGCGGCTCGGCGGCGACGACGCGGACGTCGTCTACTTCCGCACGCTCGAGGATTACCGCCGCGTGCGCGAGCTCAGCGATCGGGGCGCGCGATTCCTCGTGGTCGGCGGAGGGTTCATCGGCTCCGAGATCGCGGCGGCGCTGCGCACGCAGGGGCGCGACGTGACCATGGTGTTCCCGGAGGACGGCATCGGCTGGCGCACCTTCAGGCCCGGCCTCTCCGCGTTCGTCACCGAGTACTACCGCGAGCAGGGCGTGGACGTCCGTCCCGGCGCGATGTTCGAGTCCTCCGAGGGCTACGACGCCGTTGTCGCGGGGCTCGGGATCGTTCCGCGCACCGAGCTCGCGGAGAAGGCGGGCCTGCCGGTGGACAACGGCATCGTCGTCGACGTCTACGGCCGCGTCGAAGGCCAGCAGGACGTCTTCGCTGCCGGCGACGTGGCGAGCTTCCCGATCACGGCCCTGGGACGCAACGGCCGCGTCGAGCACGAGGATCATGCGAACTCGCACGGACGGACCGTCGGCGAGAACGCGGGCGGTGCGAACAAGCGGTACGACCACCTGCCGTTCTTCTACTCCGATCTCTTCGACCTCGGATACGAGGCCGTCGGCGACGTCGATGCCCGGCAGGAGACGGTCGAAATGTGGCTCGAGCCGAACAGGAAGGGCGTCGTCGCCTACGTCGACGGCGACTCGCGGCCGCGCGGCTTCCTGCTCTGGAACGTCTGGGACAAGGTCGAGCCGGCCGGCGAGCTCATTCGCGCAGCGCAGCAGATCGACGAGGAGACGCTACGTGGCCTCGCAGGCTGACGTCCGCGCCGCCATCTCGCGGTCGCGCTCGGTGACGCCGCCCTCCGAGTGCGTCGACCAACGGACGAGCACGCGCTTGTACCGGATGTCGATGTCGGGATGGTGGTTCTCGCGCTCGGCGATCTCCGCGACGCGCGAGACGAACGCGATCGCGGCCGGAAAGCTCTCGAGCTCGAACTCGCGCACGAGCGCGTCGTCCTCCTCGCGCCATCCGTCCGGGACGCTCATGCGGCTGACTATGCCGGACCGGAAGCCCCGTGAGGGGTTCGAGCTGCTCTGCGAGCTCCTGTTCCGGCCCGCCGCGCACCTCGTCGCGCGTGCATTGCTGCCGCTGCGCGTCCCGCCGCCCGCGGTCGTCCTCGCGGCCGGCGCCACCGGCCTCGGGGCGGCGGTCGCGATCGGGCGCCATGCGTTTCTCGCCGCCGCGCTGCTCCTGCAGCTCAAGACGGTGCTCGACAACGCCGACGGGCAGCTCGCCCGCCTCTCCGGGCGCGTCACGGCGTTCGGCCGCTACCTCGACTCCGAGTCCGACCTGCTCGTCGACGCCGCCGTCTTCGCCGCGCTCGGCCTCTGGATCGGGCCCTGGCTCGCCCTCGCGGGCTTCGCCGTGCTCACCACGGTGCTGTCGATCAACTTCAACCTCGAGCGCCTCTACCGGGGAACGGGTGCGGGCGTGTCCGACGGATCGCTCGTAGCGCGCATCTACGGGATCGTCTATGCGCCGCAGGACCGGCTCGCGGAGACGATCGTCCGCCGCCGCCCCGGACGGGCCACCGTCGGGATCGTTGCCAACTTCGGGCTGTCCACGCAGCTCGCCGCGCTTGGTGCCTGCCTGGCGCTCGGGCATCCGCGCGCCTACCTCGTCGTTCTGTCCTTTTGCACCGTCGTCGTCATCGCACTCGTCGCCAACCAATCGAGGAGAAGCCCAACGTGAAGAACGAGCCCGCAGTCGTCCTGCCGTGGCACGGACGAGACGAACAGACAGCCCGCCGCATCAGCGACGCCGACTGGCAGCGTCTCGAGCGGCACGCCGGCGAGATCCTCGCCGCCTTCGGCATGGACCTCGACACGCCCGGCACGCGTGAGACGCCTGGGCGCTTCCTGCGCGCGCTCTACGACGCGACCGCGGGCTACGACGGCGACCCGAAGCTGCTCACCGCGTTTCCCGCCGAGCACACGGGCTCGCACTCCGGGCTCATCCTCGAGGGGCCGATCTCGTTCCACGCACTGTGCGAGCACCACGCGCTTCCCTTCCACGGGACCGCGCACGTCGCATACGTCGCAGGCAGCGAGATCATCGGCATCTCGAAGCTGACGCGGATCGTCCGGCTCTACGCACGCCGCTTCACGGTGCAGGAACGGATGGGCGAGCAGATCGCTGACGCCCTTGTCGAGCTCGTCGATCCGCGCGCCGTCGCCGTGCACCTCGACGCGGCGCATCTGTGCACGCAGATGCGCGGCGTGGCAGAGGACGGCTCGAGGACCGCGACGACGTTCTGGCGCGGCCTGTTCAACGACGACCCCGACCTGCGCCGCGAGTTCCTCCTGCAGATCAAGGACTGAGTGGAGGCGCTCGAGCTCCTGTACGAGCCCGCGGGGCTGCCCGTGTTCTCGCTCCCTCAGGAGCTCGCGGCGCTCTATCCGGGCACGCTCGGCTTCCCGGAGGACTGCCTGTACGCGAACTTCGTGGGGACGATCGACGGCGTCGTGGCGCTGCCCGGGATCCCGTCCTCGAACCGGGTCATCGCCGACGCGAGCGAGGCCGACCTGTTCGTGATGGCGCTCCTGCGCGCATGCGCCGACGCGATCGTGATCGGGTCGCACACGCTGCTCGCGTCGCCGAAGAACCGCTGGACCGCGGAGGCTGCGTATCCCGCCGCGGCGGCCGGGCTCGCGGAGCTGCGCGCCGCGCTCGGGCTGCAGGAGCCGCCTGAGGTGGTCGTGCTCACGCGCAGGCGCGACATCGAGTCTGCCGTGCTCGGTGACCGTCTGCTCGTGCGCAACGACGTGGTGCGGGCGATCGCCGAGCTGCGCGAGCGCGGCCGCCGGCGCATCCTGTGCGAGGGGGGACCGACGCTCTTCGGATCGGTGCTCGCCGACGGGCTCGTGGACGAGCTCTTCCTCACCGTGTCGCCGCTGCTCGCGGGCCGCGGGCTCCCGCTCGTCGAAGGGGTCGAGCTCCTACCGGGCACGCGCGTCGCGGCCACGCTTGCGGGCGTCCGCCGCCACGGCGCGCATCTCTTCCTGCGCTACGCCCTCGAGCGCTGACCAAGGAGCGCGGCGGCGACGAGGGGCAGCTCGTCCTCGAGCCTGGCCTTGCGCACGTAGTCGGCCGCGCCGGCCGAGCGGATGTCGAGCACCCGCTCCTCGTAGTCGTGGCCGCTGATCGCGAGCACCGGCAGGTCGGGCATGCGCTCGTGCAGGATGCGCGTCGCCTCGACGCCGTCGAGGACGGGCATCTCGATGTCCATCACCACGAGATCGGGCTGCAGCTCCTCGGCGAGATCGAGCGCCTCCTGTCCGTTTTGCGCGCGGCCCACGACCACGAAGGCGCCGTCCGCATGGAGGACGGCCTCGAGCACGTCGAGAAACGCGTCGTCGTCCTCCGCGAGGAGGATCCGATGTGGGTGCTCCGACCCCAAGAGCGCCGGACAGGCTAGCCGAGGACCGGGGCGGTCGCCGACTGGCCGTTTCCGGCCGGCTTCGCGGCTTCGCGCGGGATCTCGACGACGAACGTCGACCCGCGGTTGCCGTTCTCCTCGACCCAGATGCGGCCGTCGATGCGGCGGACGAGCTCGCGGCAGATGTACAGGCCGAGGCCCGTGCCGCCGATGCCGCCGGTCATCTCCGGGTCGAGCCGGTAGAACTTCTCGAAGATCCGGCGGCGCTCGTCGGGCGGTATGCCGATCCCGGAATCGGAGACGGCGAGCCGCACCGCGCCATTGTCCGGGCTGAGCGAGACCTTCACCGGGCCGCCCTCGGGCGAGTACTTGATCGCGTTGTCGATGAGGTTCGCCACCACCTGCCGGAGCTGGCTCGGGTCGGCCGAGACGACCGGCAGCCCCGCAGGCGAGTCGAGCGCCAGCTCGACGGTCTCCGGTGCATGCGCGCGGGCCGCCTCCACCTCGGAGCGCACGATCTCGAGCGGGTCGCAGGGCTCGATCTGCACGTGCAGCTTCCCCGAGTCGAGCTGGCTCGCGAGCAGCAGGTCGTTGACGATCTCGCCCAGGCGGGCCGATTCCTCGGCGATGACGCGAAGCAGCGTGTCGCGCATGGCGTCCTCGAGACTGACGTCGTCCCGGCGCAGCGTCAGCGCGGCGCCGTAGATCGCTGCCAGCGGCGTGCGCAGCTCGTGCGAGACGGTTGCGACGAGATCCTGGCGCATCGTCTCGAGCCGACGCTCCTCGGTCAGGTCGCGGAACGTGTAGACCAGGCCGTCCTCGAAGCCGACAGCGGTCAGCGAGAGCCAGACCTCCCGCTCGCCCAGGTCGAGCGGGACGCTTTCGACGGCCGGCGCTTCGCCCGCTCCGGCGACCGGGACGCGGGCGGCGACCTCCTTCCAGCCGGGTACCGCGGTCGCCACCTGCCGGCCCAGCACCTTCTCCTCCGGCAGCCCGGTGATGCGCTGCGCCGCGGCGTTCCACAGGCGCACACGCCCGCTGCGGTCGACCAGGACGACGCCGTCGCCGATCGTGGCGAGCGCGCGTGCCGCCTCCGCCCGCTCCTCCGCCTGGCGGTACAGGCGGGCGTTCTCGATCGCCGCCGACGCGCGGCGGGCGAGCTCTTCCGCGAGGCGCAGGTCGTTGACGCCGTATGAACGGCCGGGTCGGCTCGACACGAACGTGATTGCGCCGAGCGCGTGATCCTGCCCCGGCAGCGGCACGCACATGTACGAGCAGAACTCGAGCTGTCGCAGCAGGTCGAGATGGAGCTCGTCCACGGCCGCCTGCTCCAGCATCGGCGTCGATATCTCCGGGATCAGCTCCGCTTCACCGGTTCGGATCACCGCCGCCGGCCCGGTGGGCGCGTCGGCGCTCGGCGGATAGCGCTCCTGGAGCTCGCGCGCGAACGCGATCTGCGCGGGGTCGCGATGTGCGATCGCGACCTCGGCAACGGCACCGTCCGCTTCGACGATGTGGACCGTGCACCAGTCGCTCACCTTTCCCACGGCGAGCTGCGCCACCTGCGAGAGCGTCTCGCGATAGTCCAACGAGGTCGCGAGCGCATCGCCCGCCTCGAGCAAGAAGCTCCACTGCTGCTCGGCCCGCTTGCGGTCGTCGATGTCGGTCGCCGTCCCCACCCACGACTCGACGCGGCCCAGCTCGTCGCGGATCGGCGCGGTGCGAGCGAGGTGCCAGCGATGGGTCCCGTCCACTGCGCGTAGCCGCACCTCGTGCTCGAAGGCGTCGCTCGAGCTCAGCTTGGAGAGCCAGCCGGGGAGGTCCTCGACGTGGACGACGACGCTCCACGGCGTGGCGGCGGCCTCTGCGGGGGTCATACCCGTGTATTCGAACCAGCGCTGGTTGAAGTACGTCGCGGCGCCGCTCACGTCCGCGCGCCACACGATCTGCGGCATCGCGTCTGCGAGCTGCCCGTAGCGGGTCTCGCTTGCACGCTCGAGAGCGAGCAGCTCCTGCTCGCGCAGCAACCGGTTCTTGTCCCAGAGGTCGACGAACACGCCGACCTTCGAGCGCAGGATGTCCGGGTCGATCGGCTTGAAGATGTAGTCGACCGCTCCGACCGAGTAGCCGTGGAAGACCTGGCGGTCGTCCTCGGGCAGCGCGGTGACGAACACGATCGGGACATGACGCGACCGGGCGCGCTGCTTGATCAGCTGCGCCGTCTCGAAGCCGTCCAGCTCCGGCATGTCGACGTCGAGGAGAACGCAGGCGAAGTCGTGGCGCAGCAGCTCGCGCAGCGCGGCAATGCCCGAGTCGGCGCGCACGAGGTGATGCCCGAGCGGCGCGAGGACCGCCTCGAGTGCGAGCAGGTTCTCCTCGCGGTCGTCGACGATGAGGATGGCGGCCTTCTCGCTCATGCCGCCTTCCGAAAGATGCGCTCGCCCGCCGCGAGCGGCCGGAACCGGTCGGCCGCCGACGAGAACGCGACCGTCTCCCGGCGGCCGAGGCCGAGGATGCCGGAGGCACCGAGGCTGTCGCTGAACAGCTCGATGACGCGGTTCTGCAGCGGGATGTCGAAGTAGATGAGCACGTTGCGGCAGATGACGAGGTGGAAGTCGCTGAAGGCGCGGTCGGTGGCGATGTTGTGCTGGGCGAAGACGACATTCCCCAGGAGGTCGGCGTTGAATCGGGCGGCGTCGTACGCGGCCACGTAGTACTCCGAGAAGTCCCGGGCCCCGCCGCTGCGGATGTAGCTCTCCGTGTACTGCTGCATGCGCTCGAGCGGGACGATCGCGGACCGCGCCGCCTCGAGCGCGTACTCGTTGATGTCGGTCGCGTAGATCCGGCTCTGCTCGTACAGGCCTTCCTCCCGCAGGAGGATCGCGAGCGAGTAGACCTCCTCTCCGGTGGAGCAGCCCGCGCACCAGATGCGGGTGAACGGCTGCGCGCGCAGGAGCGGTGCGACCTCGCTGCGGAGCGCCGAGAAGAACGAGGGGTCGCGGAACATCGCGGTGACGTTGATGGAGAGGTCGAGCAGGAGCCGCTCCATGCAGGCCGGCTCGCGGAGCAACAGGCCCTGCAGCTCGGAGAGCGACTCGACGCCCTCGGCCACGGCGCGGCGTTGCAGGCGCCGGCACAGAGGCCCGGCGGCGTAGTCGCGGAAGTCGAATCCGTACCGGCGGTGGACCGCCTCGAGCAGCAGCTCGAGCTCGATCGCGTCAGGGGTCTCTAGCGATACAACCACACGCGCATCAACGACAGCAGCTGGTCGGTGTCGACCGGCTTCGTGATGTAGTCGGAGGCTCCCGACTCGATCGAGCGGTCGCGGTCGCCCTTCATCGCCTTCGCAGTGAGGGAGATGATCGGGAGCTGCTCGAACTCCGGCATCTCGCGGATCGCACGCATCGCCTCGTAGCCGTCGAGCTCCGGCATCATGATGTCCATCAGCACGAGGTCGACGTCCGCGTTCGCGCGGAGCGTCTCGATGCCCGAGCGGCCGTTCTCGGCGAAGACGACGTCCATGCCGTTCGCCTCGAGTGCGGACGTGAGCGCGAAGACGTTGCGGACGTCGTCGTCGACGATGAGCACCTTCTTGCCGCGGAACACGTTCTCGGCCGAATGCGCCTGCTCGAGCAGCCGCCGCTTCGGTCGCGGCAGGAGCGACTCGACACGATGGAGGAACAGCGACGTCTCGTCGAGGAGGCGCTCCGGCGACCGCGCATCCTTGACGACGATCGCCTCGGCATAGCGGCGCAGCTGCGTGTCCTCATCCGCCGTCAGGTCGGCGCCCGTGTAGACGATCACCGGCAGGGTGGAGAGTCGGTCGTCGCCGTCGATCTGCTCGAGCAGCTCGAAGCCGCTCCCGTCCGGCAGCCGGAGGTCGAGCACCATGCAGTCGAAGTCCTGCCCCGCGAGCAGCTCGCGCGCCTCTCCGCACGATGCGGCGGTGGTAATGACGACGTCGTCCGCAGCGACGAGCTCGACGATCGAGT
>DATAMX010000169.1:0-29925 GCA_036260475.1 Gaiellaceae bacterium
CTGGAGCGGCCCGAAGGGACGCGGGGCGTACGCAGGCGACCCGATCACCGCGCTCGTGTACACGCGATTCAGGCACTGCTTGTCGGTGAAGATGTACATCCGGTAGAGCTCGACCGCCTTGCCGTCGATCGTCTGGTTGCCTGTCCAGAGGAAGCCGGGCATGAGCCTGTGCGCCGGCGAGCCCGGGCTTCCGTTCGAGAAGATGTCGGACACGGTCCCGACGAGCTTGATCGCGCCGCTCGTCACGCCGGGATTCGTCGAGGTGTAGATCGGGCTCCACGCGCCGTACGTGACCGCGGGAATGCTGTTCAGCCGAGTGCTCGACCCGATGGTGGCGTCATCGCGCAGCGCACGGATGCGCCAGCGCACGCTGCCGATCCAGTTGGGAGTCAAATGGAACGTGTAGAACTCGCGCTCGTCGAGCGTGTTCGTCACGGAGTTCTCCATCTTGTGCGCGTCGATGAGCCAGATCTGGTATCCGGCTGCGCCCTCGACCGGCGTCCAGCGTAGGAGCCCGGGGTAGCTCGAGAGCGGCGTGGGCGGGGGCGGCGGCACCATGTCGAACCCGAAGTTCTCGCTCCAAGGCGTCGTCCCGTCGGCGGTGACGGCGCGCACGCGGGCGTAGAGCGCGTGCGGCGAGCCGGTGATCCACGGAAGCGTGATCGGGGGGGCCTCGACCGGCGTCGTCGCGTTCGCGTCGGCGTAGATGACGGAGTTGTCGCGGAAGGCGGTGCTGAGGGAGAGCTGGAACTCGTAGTGGAGTGCGCCGGGCACCGGGTTCCACGCGAACGACGGCGTGCGGGGGAAGCTCGTGCGCGCCGGCTCGTCGGCGCGGAGCAGGAAGCCGTGCAGCCCGGTCGGGCCGATGTCGGCCGAGCGGGCGCTGCCGGCCGCGACGGCGAGCGTCAGCAGCACGGCGAGCAGCATGAGGAGGCGGGCGGTGCGCATCGTCTCCCGTGTGTGTCGGCAGTCGTGGAGCCGCGCGACTCCCTCAGATGAGGGATGCGAGCACCGCCCCGGCGGCCAGGACGAGCGAATCCGCCTCTCGAGGCCCCACGATCTGCACCGAGGCCGGCAGACCGTCCTCCGCGGGGCCGCACGGGAGCGCGAGCGCGGGCCAGCCGAGGGAGTCGAACGGGAACGTGAGGGAGATTCCGCGCTCGCGAATCGTCAGCTCGTCGACGTCCGCCCGCGGGGCGACGAACGGAATGGTCGGCGTGACCAGCAAGTCGATTCCCCGCGTCGCCTCCTCGCAGCGCTCGCGGTACTCGGCCCGGAGGCGCCGGGCGATCTCCACCTGCTCGTCCGTGACCTGCATGCAGCGCGCGATCTTGCCGCCCGCGTTCTCGCCGTACTCGTCCGCTCGCTCCGGGAAGAGCCCGCGGTGTACGTCCGCGACCTCGCGCATGAAGAGCCGGTACTCGGCCGGGTCGTTCAGCGGCAGGTCGACGGGCCGACGGTGCGGGAGGAACGCAAGCACCGCTTCGACGCGCGCGCGGACGAGGGGATCCGCGCGCTCGAGCCAGGCGAAGCCGACGCGCAGCTCACCGAGCGACTCGAGCTCGACGGCGCCGAGCTCCGGGGCGAGGGCGCGCATCAGGTCCGTGCAGCCCGCGACGGTTGAGGCGATCGGCCCGACGTGGTCGTAGCTCGGTGCGAGCGGGAAGCAACCGTCCTCGGGCACGAGCCCCCAGGTCGGCTTGAAGCCGACGACGCCGCACCAGGCGGCCGGGATGCGGATGGACCCACCCGAATCCGTGCCGAGCGCGAGCTCGACCTCGCCGGCGGCGACGGCCGCTGCGGAGCCGCCGCTCGACCCGCCCGCGAGCCGGCCCGGGTGCCTCGGGTTCGGCACCGTGCCGAAATGCGGGTTCTGCGACGAGATCCCGTATGCGAACTCGTGCAGGTTCGTCTTCCCGGCGACGGCGTATCCCGCCTCCTCGAGCCGGATGACGGCCACTGCGCTCTTCCCGGGTACGTGCTCGGCGAAGAGCGCGGACCCGTACGTCGTGACGAGGCCGGCGGTGTCGAGCAGGTCCTTGATCGCGACCGGCGTCCCGCGAGCCGGTTCCTCCTGGCGCGCGAGCCAGATGCCCTCCACGGGCGGCGACTCTACTTCGTCTTGTGCTTCGCGTGCTTGGTGTGCTTCGTCTGCTTCGTCTGCTTCTTGGCCTTCTGCGCGGCCTCGATCGCGACGCGCAGCATCACCGGCGCGCCGGTCGTGGCGCCCGTCGGCGAGGCGGGGGTAAGCGTGAGGACGTTCGCGGCGGTGGCCGAGCGGCGGAGCGACGTGAGCATCCCCTTCGGCACGGCGAAGCGGAGATCGTTGTTGCCGCTGCGGAGCGAGCCGGTCCCGAGGACGGTGGAGCCGAGCGTCGCCTGCAGCATTCCCGGGCCGCTCGACTGCACGATGAGCCGGATCGTCGGGTCGGTGGCAGACAGCTCGAGAAGCTCCGGCCCGAAGACGTCGATGCTCGGAGGCACGTCCGAGGTGGGGACGGGGACCGTCGAGCCCCAGACAGAGGCGGCGGCGGGCGGCGGGGTCGCCGTCGCCGGTGTGCTCGTGTCGACGGTCATGGAGTAGGAGACCAAGAACCCGGCGCCGTCGACGTAAGGGGCCGCCGTGCTCACGTTGGGCACCGAGAGCCACCCGCGCGTCGAGCCCCACGCGCAGGTGTCCCAGGGCACGGTGATCGTCGCGGTGGTGCCGCTGATCGAGAGTGCCTGCGGCGTGCTGCCGGGCACGTCCCAGTAGAAGTAGGGCTGCGAGTTGGTTCCCGGGGGGATCGACACGTTGACCGTCAGCGTCGCTGCGTAGCACGCGTGCGAGCCGTCGCCGTCCCCGCGCGCGAACGTGACGTACCGCGCAGCGAGATGATTTGCCGGGACGAAGGCCACGTTCTTCGCCGCGGTGACAGCCTGCGCGCCGGTTGCGACGTCCGCGTAGGCCGGGGGCCGAAGGCCTCCGAGGGCGGCCGGGCCGATCGTGCCCGACATGAAGCGATTGACGAAGTCGGTGTAGACCGCGGCGAGGGTCGTCCCCTTGGCCACGAGGGCGTTCGCGAGCGCCGTCGTGCCGGCCTGGCCGGCGGCCGCGTTGGCGAACACGCTCTTGAGGAAGTCGTTGCCGTAGTTCGTCGCCAGAAGGTCGAAGAACGCCCAGCGGGCGAAGCCGGCGTCGTCGTACAGATCGGGGTCGCACATCTTGTGGGCGGCGATGGTCTCGCTGCAGTCGAGAGCGATGTCCGGGTTGCCGATGGCCTCTGTGGGCGCGAAGGGCGACGCGTGGAATGCGGCCCAGGTCGCGGCCCCGTTGGCAAGCCAGAGGTCGCCGTCGGTGGTCGGGGTCCAGACGGCGAGCTGAAAGAGATGAAAGACGTTGAGCGCGATCTCCTGCTGCTCTTCCTGGTCGAGCGTGACGTGGTTCGAAGCCGCGTACCCCATGAGCTGGGTGGGCGTCGCGATCGCGAACTCTCCGGCGCTCGGGCCCGGGCCTGCTCCGCTCCAATCCCATTCCGTTTCGAACGGCGGTGGCCCGGAGGCGTCCACGACCCAGATGTCGAGGTACCCGTCGGCGCCGAGCACCGGGGGCGCATAGCCCCAGGAGGTGTACGCGGCGTATGCCTGCTCGGCCCACGCAGCGATGTCTCCGGCTTGCGTCTCCGTCGAGTAGCTCCCCTGTGTGGGGTCGGTCCAGTAGTGAACGGCGAAGTGCTGCGTGCACAGTGTGTGATCCGCAGGGTCTAAGGGGATGCAATCGCGGGCTGCGGGCGCAGCGCCGGCGAGCACCCCGGCGGCGAGGACGGCAAAGAGCAGCGGGACGAGACGCCTCATCGAGGCCCTGATCGGCTCTGGGCGGCTCCGACTTTAGGAGAAGTGCAGGTAGAGGAACGCGACGCCGAAGCTTCCGGCGAAGAGAAGCCAGAAGAGGCCGAAGAGGAGCCAGCCCAGGCGGAGGTTCCGGCGGTCGAGCTCGGCGTCCATCAGAGCGCGAGGTCGAGGGCCAGCGCGGCGAACAGCAGCGCGAGGTAGAGGAGCGAGTAGTGGAAGAGGAGCGCGGCCCGCCGGGGAGTCGTGGCGCGGCGGAGCCGTTCGGCGAGGACGACGAAGACCGCGCCGAGCCCGAGCGCGGCAGCGACGTACAGCGGCCCGGCTCCGCCCGCCGCCCACGGGAGGAGCGTGACGCCGAGCAGGACGACCGAGTAGAGGAGGATCTGCCGCGCCGTCTCGCGCTCGCCGCGCACGACGGGCAGCATCGGCACGTTGGCGTTCGCGTAGTTGTCCTTGATCAGGAGCGCCAGCGCCCAGAAGTGCGGCGGCGTCCACACGAAGACGATGGCGAAGAGGATCCACGCCGTGATTCCGAGGTGCCCGGTGGCGGCCGACCAGCCGACGAGGGGCGGGACGGCGCCCGCGGCTCCGCCGATGACGATGTTCTGCGGCGTCGTACGCTTGAGCCAGCGCGTGTACACGAGCACGTAGAAGAGGTTGCCGACGAGCGCGAGCACCGCGGTGAGGAGGTTGACCGTGCTCGCGAGCAGGACGAAGGAGAGCGCGGAGAGCGCGAGGCCGAACTCGAGCGCGCGGCTCGCGGGAATGCGACCCGATGCGACCGGGCGGCGTTTCGTGCGCGGGCCCATGAGCGGATCGATGTCGCGGTCGAGCACGTGGTTGAGCGCGCTGGCGCCGCCGCAGGCGAGCGCGAGCCCGACCGTGGCGGCGAGCGCCCGCTCGGTGCCGGGCCAGCCGCGGGCGCCGGCGATCATCCCGCAGAAGCCGGTGACGAGCAGCAGGCTCATGATCCGCGGCTTCGTCAGCGTGACGTAGTCGCGCCAGGCGCCCCACGGCGTGCGTGTGCCGGTGAGGCTCTGGACGCCGACGACGAGGAGAGACGCGACCGCAAGCGCAGCGAAGACCGCGTGCAGCGACCGTCCCGGGAGCGCGGCGGCGGCGGCGAACAGCGCGGAGGAGCCGAGCACGGCCGGCACGAGCCGCCGGTGTGCCATCCACGCCGAGACGAGCAGGGCGGCGAGCGGCGGCGCCACGAGCGCCGCGATCGTGCGGTGCGCCGCGCCGAGATGCGCCTCGCCCGAGAGGACCGCGAGCACCGCGCCCCCGGCGGCGAGCACGGCGCACGCGCGCAGCCACGGCCCGGGAGCGACGCCGGTCACGTTTCCTCCGCGAGACGGATGCGCAGGTCGCGCAGCGGCCGCGCGCTCGTCACGTACGGGACGGAGTCGAAGTTGTGCGGCGGCGGCGGCGACGTCGTGTACCACTCGAGCGTGTCGGCGAGCCACGGGTCGTTTCCGGCTCGCACGCCCTTGCGCAGCAGATGCGTGCGCCACACGTTGGCGATGAACACGGCAACGGCGATCGCCATCACGCCGGAGCCGACCGTCGAGAGCATGTTGTAGGCCTCCCACAATCCGCCGTGGTGGTACGTGTAGACGCGGCGCGGCATCCCGAGCAGGCCGAGCATGTGTTGCGGGAGGAACGTCATGTTGAACCCGACGAACAGAAGCCAGAAGTGGAGCTTGCCCAGCCGTTCGTCGAGCATGCGCCCGAACATCTTCGGCCACCAGTAGTAGAGCCCGCCGAAGAAGCCGAACGCGGATCCTCCGAAGAGGACGTAGTGGAAGTGCGCGACGACGTAGTACGAGTCGTTCACCTGCCAGTCGACCGGGAACGCGGCGAGAAAGATGCCGGAGAGGCCGCCCATGGTGAACAGCGCGACGAAGCCGATCGCGAAGAGCATCGGCGTGTCGAAGATGAGGTTCCCGCGCCACATGGTCGCGACCCAGTTGAAGATCTTGACGCCCGTCGGCACCGCGATCACCATCGACGAGATCATGAAGAAGGAGTCGAGCCCGATCGGCATGCCGACCGTGAACATGTGGTGCGCCCAGACGAGCATCGAGAGGAATGCGATCCCGATGGTCGCGAACGCGACCGCCTTGTAGCCGAAGATCGGCTTGCGCGAGAACACCGGCAGGATCTCGGAGATCATCCCGAAGACGGGGAGCACCATGATGTACACCTCGGGATGCCCGAAGAACCAGAACATGTGCTGGTAGAGCACGATGCTTCCGCCCTTCGACGGGATGAAGAAGTGCGTCCCGGCGTTGCGGTCGAGCAGCAGCATCGTCACGGCCGCCGACAGTGCCGGTAGGGCGAGCACGAGCAGAATCGCGTACGTGAGGATCGACCAGATGAAGAGCGGCATGCGCATCCACGTCATCCCGCGCGCGCGCATGTTCACGATCGTGACGATGAAGTTGATCGCGCCGAGGAGCGACGCCAGCGACAGGATGTGGATGCTGAGGATCCAGTAGTCCTGGCCGTGTCCGGGGCTGAACTGCAGCTCCGACAGCGTCGGATACGACCACCAGCCGGCCTTGGCGGTCCCACCGGTGGCGAACCAGCTCGACCACAGCACGATCCCGCCGAGGAGGTACAGCCAGTACGAGAGCGCATTGAGGCGCGGGAATGCCACGTCGCGGGCGCCGATCATCAGCGGCACGAGGTAGTTCCCGAAGCCGGCGAGGATCGGCACGACGACGAGGAAGATCATCGTCGTGCCGTGCATCGTCAGCACTTCGTTGTACGAGTTCTTCGTCAGCAGGGTCTCGTTCGGCGTCGCAAGCTGCGCGCGCATGAGGACGGCGAGGATGCCTCCGAGCACGAAGAAGAAGAGCGACGTGGCGATGTACATGATCCCGATGCGCTTGTGGTCGACGGTGACGAGCCAGCTCGCCACGCGGCCGCTCTTCCACGTCACGGGATAGACGGTCTCCGCTCTAGCCGCCACTCGAAGCTCCCTTGTAGACGTGCGCCTTCACGTAGGCCGCGAGCGCCTGCATCTGCGCCGCGGTCCAGGTGTCGCCCACCGCCGGCATCTTGATGCCGCCCTGACGCACGCGCTGCTCGAGCCCGGCCCGCTGGACGAGCAGCGGGCTCTGCTGCAGGTTGGGGCCGTACCCGCCCTCGCCGCGCAGGCCGTGACACGTCGCGCATGAGCCGACGTATTCCGCTCGGCCGAGGTCGGTCTTGGCCGTGCTGCTGACGTACCTGGCGTACGCAGCGGGTGTCGTGGCGATCACGCGCGCGGCCATCGCGGCGTGATAGAGCCCGCACAGCTCGGCGCACTGCCCGACATACGTTCCCGCGTCGTCCGCCTTGAACCAGATGTGGTTCGTGACGCCCGGGATGGCCTGGATCTTGCCGCCGAGCGCGGGGATCCACCAGCTGTGGATCACATCGGCGGAGACGACTTTCAGATCCACCACCCGCCCGACCGGGACGTAGAGGTCGTTGATCGTGCGGGCGCCGTTCGGATAGTCGAACTGCCAGTAGAACTGGTGCCCTTCGACCGTGACGCGGAGGGGGTCGGCCGCAGCAGGCGCGCTCTTGATGCTCGGCAGCTCGACGAAGACGACGATGCCGATGACGCAGAGGATGAGGACGGGGACGACCGTCCAGATCAGCTCGAGCCGCGTGTGCCCGTGCACCTGGGCGCCCTCGTCCGTGCGAGAACGTCCGCGGCGGCGGTACTTGAGCACGAATGCGACGATCGCTCCCTCCACGAGCACGAAGATCGCCCCGGTGAAGCCGAGAATCACGTAGTACGCCGTATTCGTGTGGCTCGCGTTCGGCGAGTGCGGCTGGACGGGCGTGAATCCGCCGTTGGCGGCAGTGGCGCCGGCCGCCGTCAACAGCGCGGCGACGGCGACGAGCCCGAGGAACATCAGCTTCCGGCGCAACCCGCGGGCATTCTATGGAGGTGGCCGAGCGCACGCGGGTCGATCTGCCCTCTCACGTCCCCGATCGCTTCGAGGTGTTCGTCAACGGCGTCCGGCAGGATCGTGGCGTCGATTACGAGGTGGTCGGCCGCTCGCTCGTCTTCCCGCGGCCCGTCGCCCAGGAGGGGAAGCTCGGTTTCGCCCGCTGGCTCTCGATGTGGCTCGGGATCGCGGGGTCGTACCGGCCGCACGAGAACGTCGACGTCGTCTTCGAGTCCGCCGGCAGGCGCGGCGTCGTCACCGGACTGAAGCCGGAGCCCTTCGAGAGCTGAGCTAGGCGCCGACGAGCTCGAGCGCGCGGCGATCCCGGGCGGCGCGCAGGAGCTCGAGGACGGCCTCGGCGAAGACGTCCTCGACGTCGAGGGCGTAGTACGCGTGGAAGTCGACCGCTCCGTTCACCTCGGAGACGACGAAGCCTCCGCTCGTCGGAAGCAGGTCGACGCCGACGAGGTCGCCGCGCACGGCTGCGGCGGCGGAAAGGGCGAGTGAGCAGGCGAGCGGGGGAGGCGAGAACGCCTCGCTGTGGCCGCCGAGCGCGACATTCGTGCGCCATTCGCCGGGCGCCGCGATGCGTCGGGCGGCTCCGACGACCCGGCCTGCGGCGACGACGATGCGGATGTCCCAGCCGAGCGGCGGGACGAGCTCCTGCGCGAGTGCGCCCTGCTCGCGGAACCAGCTGCGGAAGGCGGCGCGCTCGAGCGCGGCGTCGAGGTCGGCCGCAGTCCGGCAGAGGACGACGTCGCGGCCCCAGCTCCCGAAGCGGGGCTTGAGCACGAGCGGGAGCTCGGGCGCCGCCGTCGGCATCCCCTCGGCGATCAGCCACGTGTGCGGGTGCGGCAGGCCTGCGAGGCGGAGCGCGCGCGCCGTCAAGAGCTTGTCGTGAGCGGCGACGAGCGCGCATGGACGGTTGAGCACCTCGACGCCGCTCTGGGACAGCCGCTCGAGCTCGAGGGAGCCGCTCTCGATCCCGTCCAGCTCCTCGCGGATGTCGAGCCGCCCCAGCGCGACGTCTCCGGGCTCGAGGGTTCGAAGCGCGTCGCGCGGGGGCAGCACGGCTGCGGCGATGCCGAGCGCCTCTGCCGCTGCGGCGAGCGCCTCGTTCGTCTCGCTGCATCGATGTGCGACGACCACGAACCGCATGGTTCGGATCGTGCGGCCGGGCCGACCGAGCGTGGGCGTCGCTCTGGTGACGCTCGTGTGTCTACTTGGGGACGGCTTCGAGCTTGTAGCCCACGCCGTAGCGCGTCTGGATGAACGTGTGGCTGGACGCGCGCTGGTCGATCTTCTCCCGCAGCCGGCGGACGAAGACGTCGACGGTCCGGTCGCGATGGGACTCGCGCCGGCCCCACAGCTTCTGCAGCAGCTCGTCCCGCGTGGCGACGCGGCCCTGCTCGAGCGCCAGCTGGTACAGCAGGCGGAACTCGGTCGGCGTCAGCTCGGCGCTCCGGCCGTCGACGTAGGCCTGCACTTCGCGCGGGTCGACGCGCAGCTCCTCGATGTCGATCGGCTCCCCGCGCGGGGTCTCGTCGCGACGGATGCCGCGGCGGGCGGCCGCCCGCACGCGTGCGACGAGCTCCTTCATCGAGAAGGGCTTGACGAGGTAGTCGTCGGCGCCGATCTCGAGTGCGTGCACCCGATCGTGCTCGGTGCCGCGCGCGGACACGACGACGACCGGCGTCGAGATCCCTTCCGCCCGAACCGTCTCGATCAGCTTCCACCCGTCGAGGCCGGGAAGCATGAGGTCGAGGACGCACGCGTCCGGCTGCTCGTAGCGGAGGCGGGCGAGACCCTGCTCGCCGTTGGCGACGCAGACGGCGTCGAAGCCGGCCGCGCTCAGGTGGCGCGCCATCCCCTGGGCGATGACCTCGTCGTCCTCGACGATGAGCACCTTGGGCATCGGTGTCATTATCGAGATATGCCCGTCGGAGACGGGTCGCGGACGGGTGAAGGACTGGTGAAGGGGTGGTGAACGACGACATAGCGCGCGTCCGGGCCCTCGTCGGCGCGCTCGACGATCCCGTCGTCGTCCTGGACAGCGAGCGGCGTGTAGTGGCTTCCAACGTCGGTCTGCCGCCCGGGCGGCGGGTGGGCGACGTCGACGACGCGCTCGTCCTCTTCCTCGGCGAGCTGCCCGTCCTGTCCGCGTACGAAGAACTGCGCGCCGGATTCACCGCCGCCGTCTCGCACGAGCTGCGCACGCCGCTCGCGCGCATGCTCGTGTTGCTCGAGAGCGCGACGCTGCCGGGCGCAAACGTCGACGAGCTCGTCGAGCAGGCGCGGCAGGAGATCCAACAGGCGCGCGAGTTGATCGACGACGTGCTCTTCCTCGGCGAGCTCGAGACCGGCCGCGAGGTGGTCTCTCTCGGCCGTACGCTCGCGCTGCCGATCCTCGAGGAGGTCGCGCACGTGTACGCGGACCGCGCCACGAACGCCGAGGTGAAGCTCGTCGTCACGGGCGGCGCGGAGATCGAGCTCCCGCTGCGCCCGAGGATGATCCGCGTCGTCGTCGAGAACCTTGTCCAGAACGCGATCCGGTATGCCGGGCCGGGAAGCACGTGCCGCGTCTCCGTCGAGCAGGAAGGCTCGGTCGCGGTGCTCGCCGTCGCCGACGACGGCTCCGGTGTGCGCGAGAGCGAGCTCCCCAGGCTGTTCGAGCGCTTCTATCGCGCCGACCAGGCGCGCACGTCGCGCGGCACCGGTCTGGGGCTCGCGATCGTGAAGCACGTCGTGACGTCGGCTGGAGGGACGATCGAGGCCTCGAGCCCGCCCGGGCGCGGCCTCGAGATCGTCTGCAGGTTCCCTCTCTAGTCGAGGTCGGCGGCGAGCTCGCGGACGCGTTCGGCGATGTCGTCGCGGATCTCGCGCACGCGCTCGATCGGCTCGTTCTTCGGATCCGGTATCTGCCAGGCGACGTACCGCTTGCCGGGAACGACGGGACAGGCGCCGTCGCACGTGGCGACGACGACGTCCGCCCATGCGATCGCCTCGTCGTCGAGCTTCCGCGGGACGTGGTCGGCGGCGTCGATGCCCATCTCGGCAAGGGCCTCGACCACCTGCGGATACGCAGCGGCGCCCGGCATGCTCCCGGCCGAGCGGGCGGCATGGCGGCCACCGGACTCGCGAAGGAGGAGTCGCTCCGCCATCACGCTCCGGCCGCTGTTCGCCGTGCAGACGAAAAGGACGTTCACGCGGCCGATTCCTCAGCCGAAGCGGCCAGTGACGTAATCCTCGGTGCGCCGGTCGGACGGTGCGGTGAAGATCTTCGCGGTCGCGTCGTATTCGATCAGCTCGCCGAAGCGCTCTCCCTCGTCGCCGCGCGAGATGGAGAAGAACGCGGTCATGTCGGCGACGCGTGCGGCCTGCTGCATGTTGTGCGTGACGATGACGAACGTGTACTCGCTCTTGAGGTCGAGCATGAGCTGCTCGATCGCCTGCGTCGCGATCGGGTCGAGCGCCGACGCCGGCTCGTCCATGAGCACGACGTCCGGCTCGACGGCGATCGCGCGCGCGATGCACAGGCGCTGTTGCTGTCCACCCGACAGCGACAGACCGCTCGCTTTCAAGCGGTCCTTGACCTCGTCCCACAACGCGGCCTGCGTGAGCGCGCGCTCGACGCGCTCGTCGAGGTCGTCCTTCATGCCGAGCACGCGGCATCCCCAGGCCACGTTGTCGTAGATCGACTTCGGGAAGGGGTTCGGCCGCTGGAAGACCATGCCGATGTTCCGCCGCACCGCGACCGGGTCGATGTTCGACGCGCAGATGTCCTGCCCGTGGTAGCGGATCGTGCCCGTCTGCCTGAAGCTCGGGATGAGGTCGTTCATCCGGTTGAAACAGCGGATGTACGTGCTCTTGCCGCAGCCCGATGGCCCGATGATGGCCGTGACGAGGTTCTTGTAGATGTCCATCGACACGCCCTTGATCGCCGGCTTCGCGCCGTAGATCGCGTCGAGCGCTTCGACCTGGAAGATCGGCTCGAGCCGCTCGCGCGGAGGCATCGGCTGGCGGCGGGTCTCGACCCTCACGGCGGGCTCGATCATATGCGCGTCCTTCGCGCCGAAAGCCACCGTGCGGTGAGGCTGGCAAGGAGGATGAACAGCAGCAGGATGAATCCTGCCGCCCAGGCTCGCGCGTGATCCTTCGGGTCGGGCGACTCCGACAGCTCGAAGATCGCGACCGGGATCGTCTGGAGCGCGTGCGTCGGGTTCCAGCTCGTCTGCGTCCCGGCGATCGACGACGTGAACAGGAGCGGCGCCGTTTCGCCTGCGACACGCGCGACGGCGAGCACCGTCCCGGTGACGATGCCTCCGGCCGCGCGCGGCAGGACGATGCTCAACGTCGTCCTCCAGTGCGCGACTCCGAGGCCCAGGCTCGCTTCGCGCAACGAGTTCGGAACGAGCGCGAGCACCTCCATCGTCGTGCGCGCGACGAATGGGAGCATGAGGATCGCAAGCGCGAACGCGCCTTTGATCGCGCTCTGCCCGCTTCCGACGACGAGCAGGACGAACACGAAGATGCCGACGACGATCGCGGGAACGCCGGCGAGGACGTCGATGACGAGGCCGACGCTCGAGCGGATCGACGGCGGGGCGAACTCGTTCAGGTACACCGCGACGAGGATCCCGACCGGCAGCGCCATCGCCGTCGCGAGGGCGACGATCACAAGCGTCCCCGCGAACGCGTTCGACAGTCCCTGCGGCGCGTTCGTGAGGCTGAACGGGATCGGCGGCTTCGTGAGCAGGTCCAGGTTCAGGGCGCTCCAGCCTTTGCTCGCGATCGACCAAACCATCACGCCGAGGATCCCGACGCCGATCGCGGCCGCGAGCCAGGCGAGCGCCTCCATCGTGGTGTTCACGCGCCGGCGGCGCGGCAACCGGTCGAGCCGCACCCTCGGCCCGCTCAAACCGTGAGCGCTCACGCGTGCCCTCCGCGTGTCACGCCGTGCTTGCGCGCGACGCGCCGGACGATCACCTGTGCCGCAATGTTCGCCACGAGGGAGAGCACGAGCAGGACGAGGCCGAGATAGATGAGCGACGCCGCCTGCAGCTGCGTGCTCGCGCCCTGGTACGACGACGCGATCTTGCTTCCGAGCGTGTCCCCGGTGCTGAAGAGGTTCCAGTGGATGAACACGCCGCCGCCGATCACCTGTGTGACGGCGATCGCTTCGCCCATCGCGCGGCCGAGGCCCAGGATCAGCGCCGCCGCGACGCCCCCGCGCGAATACGGGAGCACGACGCCGCGCACCATCTCCCAGCGCGTCGTGCCGAGCGCGAGAGCCCCCTCCTTCAGCTCGGGCGGCACGCCGAGGAAGAGCTCCCGGCTGATGCTCGACACGATCGGGAGGATCATGATCGCGAGCACGACGATCGCGGTGAAGACGCTCGCGCCCGACGACGACGGCGGTCCGAAGAGCGGTATCCAGCCGAGCGCCGAATGGAGCCACGGCTCGACATCCGCCCGCAGCACGGGCCCGAGGACGAGGATGCCCCAGAGGCCGACGAGGACACTCGGCACGGCGGCGAGCGTCTCGACGAGCGCGGTGACCGGCGCCCGGATGGTGCGCGGCGCGAGCTCGGTGAGGAAGAGCGCAATCCCGATCGCGACCGGCGTCGCGATCAGGAGCGCGAAGAACGACGTGACGATCGTGCCGAAGAGGAAACTTCCCGCGCCGTACACCTCGTGGCCGGCGACCGGGTTCCACGCGACGTGCGTGACGAACCCGAGGCCGTACTTCGAGAGTGCGAGCCTCGAGCCGTCGACGAGCTTCCAGACGATGAGGCCGACGAGCACCGTCGCGCCGAGTGCCGCAGCGCCGGCCACGAGCTGCAGGAGCACGTCGCCGAAGCGCACCCGCCGCCCCGTGAAGGGACGGCGGGCGGGTGTTGCGGTGGCGTCGGCCGCGGACACGCGCGGCTAACTGTGGATCTTTGCGATCGCCTTCTCGGCGACGACCAGCACCGACTTCGGCAGCGGGACGAAGCGGAGCTTCGCCGTGTACTGGCCCGTCTGTCCTTTCGTCACCGCCCAGAAGAGGAAGTGCTTCAGGTCGGACGCCTTGCTCGACTGCAGCGGGACGATCACGTACGTGAACGTCGAGATCGGATACGCGTTGTCGTACTTCTTCGGCGGGTTCACGATCGACAGCGAGTTGTCCGCAGCAGGCTTCTGGTCGCTCGAGGCGGCGGAGAGGATCCCCCGCGAGCCCGGCGTGGTGAACTTGCCCGACCGGTTCTCCAGCGCGAAGTACTTGAGATGGCTCTGGACCGAGTACGCCACGTCGGCGTAACCGATCGCGCCCGCGGTCGAGGACACGACGCCCGCGACGCCGGAGCTGCCCTTCGCGCCGACGCCGGCGGGCCAGTTGACCGCGACCCCGCGGCCGAGCTGCGACGACCACGCCGGGCTGACGCTCGACAGATAGTCGGTCAGGTTGTACGTCGTGCCCGAGTTGTCGGAGCGATGCGCGATCGTGATCGCGGTGCTCGGGAGCGAGACGCCCTTGTTGAGCTTCACGATGGCCGGGTCGTTCCACTTGACGATCTGGCCCATGAAGATCTTCGCGAGCGTCGGGCCGTCCATGTGCAGGAGGTTCTTGACGCCGGGGAGGTTGTACATGATCGCCGTCGCGCCGAGCGCCCACGGGATCTGCTCGCAGCCTTTGCACGCGCTGAACTGGTCGGGGGTGAGCGGCGCGTCGCTCGCGCCGAAGTCGACGGTGCGGGCGGTGATCGCGGCGACCCCGCCGCCGGAGCCGATGGCGCTGTACTGAAGCTCGATGCCGTATGCCCCGGCGACGGGCGAGATCCACTGGCTGACGAGCGGTGCGACGAACGTGCTGCCTGCTCCGGTGATGGTCGCGTTGCTGCGCTTCTGGGTCGAGGCGCCCGCCGTTCCGGCGACGACGACCGCGAGAGCTGCGGCGGCCGCGACGGCGCTGGCGATGCGAATCGAAGTGCCGAATCTCGGCATGTGAGTCTCCTCCTCGTGGGTTCGCGGCCAACCTACGACCGCGCCGGAGGCGGATGGGATACGGGCCTGTTTCGCAGTGGTGTCGGAGTGGTGACGCCCCCTGAAAACCCCGTGGTTCCTCGGTGTACGGTGTGCGCGTGGCCATCGACGAAGCCCTCGACCGGGTCGAGGCGCAGCTCCAGGAAGAGGGCCAGCGCGTGCTCTCGGCCGTCCGCGGGGCGGTGCGCGCGCTCCAGGAGGGCGACACGGAGCTCGCCGACGAGGTCATCGCCTTCGACGACGAGGTCGACCGGCTCTTCCTCGACATCGAAGGGTCGATCCAGGCGCTGCTCGCGCTCCAGAAGCCGGTCGCCCGCGACCTGCGCCAGCTGCTCGCCATGCTGCACATCAACCTGCTCCTCGAGCGCAGCGGCGACGGTTGCGTGACGGTTGCAAAGCTCTCCAAGCTCGTGGCGGACGCCGATCCCGACCCGGCGCTCGTCGGCGTCCTCGTCGAGATGGGCGACCGTGCCGAGGAGATGCTGCGCGTCGCGCTCGAGTCGTTCTCGCAGCGCGATCTCGCCGGCGCGGAGAGCCTCGTCGAGCTGGACGAGCTGATCGACCGGGCGAACCGCCGTTTCGTCGAGCGTCTCGTCGACGTCATGGCCGAGCCCGAGCTGCGCGAGTGGGGCCTGCGCATGGTCGTGGTCGCCCGCACGATCGAACGCATCGGGGACCGCGCGGTGGACATCGGCGAGCAGACCGCTTACCTCCTCACCGCGCAGTTCCGCGAGTTCACCGACGCGTCGCATCCGAGTTGATGTTCGCCCGTACCAGGTGCCGGCCTTACGCGGAACGAAGGCAAGGGCTGAACGACTGGTACCTGGTACGGGACTAACTAGGATCTGCTCCCATGGACTGGCGGATCTACAAGGCGATCTACGACGTCTCGCTGCACCACCACTGGCTCGGGAGCCTCTTCCACGGGATCGAGCAGGCGAGCATCCCGTTCATGGTGGTCGCGACGGGTGCGCTCTGGTTCCTTTCGCGCCCCGGCGGCGACCGGCGCTGGAAGCTCGCGACCGGCAACGGCTTCGCCGCGGCCGCAGTCGCGTACGTCGTCAACGTCGTCGTCCATTCCGCCTGGGACAGGCCGCGCCCGTATGAGTCGCACGTCATTCGGCATCCGTGGTCGGCCTCGACGGACGCCTCGTTCCCGAGCGACCATGCGAGCGTCTCGCTCGCCATCGCGTTCGCAGTCCTCGCAATCGACCTCACCGCCGGGAGCGTCCTCCTGGTGGCGGCGGTCCTGATCGCCGTCGGGCGCGTGCTGATCGGTGCCCACTATCCGGGCGACGTGCTCGCCAGCCTCGGGGTGGCGCTCGTCGCCGCGTTCGTCGTCGTGCGTCTCGCGCGACCCATCGTCGACCGGGTCGTGCGGTTGGTCGAGCGGATCAGCGATCCGCTCGTGCGGCCGCTCTGGCGCCGCGCGTAGTCGCCTCGCGCAGGCGTGCTGCCAGCTCGTCGGTCAACGCGCCGGGCGCGAACTGCCAGCGCCAGTTTCCGTGCGGCTGCCCCGGATGGTTCATGCGCGCTTCGCTGCCGAGGCCGAGAACGTCCTGCAGCGGAACGACGGCGAGCTCCGCGCGCGACTGCATCGCGATCTCGATGAGGCTCCAGTTCGGCTCGGACGGGTCGAGCGCCGCCGCGGCCCGCTCGCGCCTGCCGAGGCTCGCGTACCAGCCCACCGTCGTGTCGGTGTCGTGCGTGCTCGTGTACACGACCGCATGCTCGGGATGGTTGACGGGCGCATGGATGTTCGCCGGCGAGCCGCCGAACGCCCAGTGGAGGACGACCATGCCCGGTAGCCCGAGCTCGTCGCGCAGCCTGTAGACCGCAGGGGTGATGACGCCGAGGTCCTCTGCGATGAGCGACAGATGGCCGAGCGCACGCTCGATCGTCGTGAACAGCTCGCGACCGGGCGCGGGGCGCCAGCGTCCGCGCCTCGCGGTCTTGTGCCGAGCCGGGATCGCCCAGTAGGAGACGAAGCCGCGGAAGTGGTCGACGCGCGCGACGTCGACGAGCTCGAACGTCCGTGCGAAGCGCTCGATCCACCAGCGGAAACCGGTCCGCCGATGCTCGGGCCAGTCGTACAACGGGTTGCCCCAATGCTGCCCGTTCGCGTTCAGCGGATCGGGCGGTGCGCCGGCCACCTCGCCGCGCGCGAAGAGCTCCGGCCACGTCGCGATGTCCGCGCCCTCGTCGGAGACGTAGATCGGGACGTCGCCGATGAGCCGCACGCCCCGGTCGCGCGCGTAGTCGCGCAGCGCGCTCCACTCACGCTGGAAGCGCACCTGGTCGGCGAGCGTTCCCCAGCGCGCCCACTCCCCGGTCCAGTACGGCCTCTGAGCGACGAACGTCTCGATCTCGTCGGCCGACACCGGCGCCTGCGGGTGTCCGAGCAGCGCGGGGGACGCGGCGAACGCCGACGTCGTCCGGTACGGCGAGCCGAACTCGTCCGGCGGACCGAGTGGCAGCATCTGCCACCAGGACTGCCCCGCCTGCGCCAGCCAGTCGACGAAGCGGTAGGCCTCGTCACCCAGTCGACCGCCCGGCAGCGACGTCGGATGCAGCAGGATTCCGGACGAACGACCGAGGTCCACGTCTTGATCCTCCCGCATCCGGGAGACTTCCTGCGACGTGCCATTGCCGAAGACGAACTCACCGCCGCCGCGCATCCAGATCCTCGAGGTCGAGCCGCAGACCGACTGCGGCCGCTTCCCGGTGAAGCGCGTCGCGGGCGAGCGCGTCGACGTCGCCGCGCGCATCTTCCGCGACGGGCACGACGTCCTCGGCGCAGCGGTCCGCTACCGGCCGGCGGGCACCTCGCGCTGGCAGGAGGCCCCGCTCGAGCCGCTCGGCAACGACCACTGGTCGGGCTCGTTCCCGGTCGACCGCCCGGGCGCCTGGTCGTTCCGCATCGAGGCGTGGACGGACCGCGTTGCAAGCTTCCAGGACGAGCTGCGCCGCAAGGTCGAAGGCGGGCAGGACGACCTGAGCGGCGAGCTCGCCGAAGGCGCGGCGCTCCTCGGCCGGCCGGCGGTGACCGTTGAGGAGGCGCTCGCCTCGCCCGCGGGCGACCGCACCGGAACGGCCTCCTCCGAGGTGTACGAGGTCGACGTCGACCGCAAGCTCGCGCGCTTCGGCTCGTGGTACGAGCTCTTCCCGCGCTCGTGGGGCGGCTTCGAGGGCGTGCGCGCATTGCTGCCCGACTTCGCCGAGCTGGGCTTCGACGTGCTCTACCTGCCGCCCATCCACCCGATCGGCCGCACCAATCGCAAGGGCCGCAACAACACGCTCACAGCGGGGCCGGACGATCCAGGGAGCCCGTGGGCGATCGGCGGCGCCGAAGGCGGACACGACGCGATCCACCCCGACCTCGGCACGCTCGCTGAGTTCGAGCGGCTCGTCGCCGCGGCGAAGGACCACGGCATCGAGATCGCGATCGACTTCGCCATCCAGTGCTCACCCGATCACCCGTGGCTGCAGGAGCATCCGGAGTGGTTCAACCGCCGCCCGGACGGCACCTTGAAGTACGCCGAGAACCCCCCGAAGAAGTACCAGGACATCTACAACGTCAACTTCGAGTGCGAGGACTGGAAAGGCCTCTGGGCGGCGCTGCGCGACGTCGTCCTCACCTGGGTCGAGCGCGGGGTCACCGTCTTCCGCGTCGACAACCCGCACACGAAGCCCGTGCCGTTCTGGGGATGGCTGATCCGCGAGGTGCGGCGCGACCATCCGGACGTGATCTTCCTCGCGGAGGCGTTCACGCGCCCGGCGATGATGACGACGCTCGCGAAGTCGGGCTTCGCGCAGAGCTACACGTACTTCACGTGGAAGAACACGCGGTGGGAGCTGCTCGAGTTCATGGGCCAGCTGCTGGACTGGTCGGAGATCTACCGGCCGAACGTGTTCGCGAACACGCCCGACATCCTGCACGAGTACCTCCAGCACGGCGGGCCGCCCGCGTTCGAGGCGCGTCTCGTGCTCGCCGCGACCTTGTCGCCGACGTACGGCATCTACTCCGGCTTCGAGAGCTTCGAGAACGTGCCGGTGCGGGAGGGGAGCGAGGAATACCTCGACTCGGAGAAGTACGAGATAAAGAAGCGCCGCCTCGACGGGCCGCTACTGCCGCTCGTCGCGACGCTCAACCGGGCGCGCCGCGAGAACGCCGCGCTGCAACGGCTCGACAACGTGATGTTCCTCGAGACGGAGAACGAGCAGTTGTTCGGTTACCTCAAGCGCGCCGGCGACAACGACGTGATCGTCGTCGTCAACCTCGATCCGGCCGCGGTTCAGCGCGGCGTCTGCATCCTTCCGGTCGGCACGGGCCTGCCGCCCACGTACCGTGTGCAGGACCTGCTCGCCGGCAACGAGTGGACGTGGCACATCGGCCGGAACTACGTCGAGCTCGACCCGGGCAAGAGTCATGTCCTGCGTGTTCTGTGACATCGTTGCCGGTCATGCGCCGGCCAGCATCCTGTTCCAGGACGAGCGGACGATCACGTTCCTCGACCACCGCCCGGTGACGCCGGGCCACATGCTCGTCGTTCCGCGCCGTCACGCCGCCTTCCTCGCCGATCTCGACCCGGAGGACGGTGCGCAGCTCTTCCGCGTCGGATTGCGCGGCGCGGCCGCCCTGCGCGCGTCGCCGCTGCGCTGCGAGGGCGTGAACTTCCACCTGGCGGACGGCGAGGTCGCGGGGCAGGAGGTCTTCCACGTCCACCTGCACGTGCTCCCGCGCTTCACCGGGGACGGCTTCGGGCTGCGCTTCCCGCCCGACTACCGCATTCGCGAGCGCGCCGAGCTGGACGAGGCTGCCGCTGCCGTGCGCGAGGGGTGGTCGTGAGCGAGCAGTGGTTCGAGCGCGACCCGCTGTGGTTCAAGCGGGCCGTCTTCTACGAGGTGCACATCCGCGGGTTCTTCGACGGCAACGACGACGGCGCCGGCGACTTCCGCGGGCTGATCGAGAAGCTCGACTATCTCCAGTGGCTCGGCGTCGACTGCATCTGGCTGCTGCCGATGTATCCGTCCCCGCTGCGCGACGGCGGCTACGACATCGCCGACTTCTTCGGCATCCATCCCGACTACGGCTCCGTCGACGACTTCAAGGAGTTCGTCGAGCAGTCGCACCAGCGCGGCATTCGCGTCATCGCCGACCTGGTGATGAACCACACCTCGGCCGATCACCCTTGGTTCCAGGAGTCGCGCACCGACCCGACCGGGCCGCGCGGCGACTGGTACGTCTGGGCCGACTCGGACGAGGCGTACAAGGACGCGCGCATCATCTTCGTCGACACCGAGCCGTCGAACTGGACGTTCGACCCTGTGCGCGGGCAGTACTACTGGCACCGCTTCTTCAGCCATCAGCCCGACCTGAACTACGACAACCCGGAGGTGCAGGACGCGATGCTGAACGTCCTGCGCTTCTGGCTCGACCTCGGCATCGACGGCTTCCGGCTCGACGCCGTTCCGTACCTGTTCGAGCGCGAGGGCACGAACGGCGAGAACCTGCCCGAGACGCACGAGTACCTGAAGCGCGTGCGCGCCGAGATCGACGCGCGCTACCCCGACCGCGTCCTCCTCGCCGAGGCGAACCAGTGGCCCGCGGACGTCGTCCAGTACTTCGGCGACGGCGACGAGTGCCACATGGCGTTCCACTTCCCGGTGATGCCGCGCATGTTCATGGCGGTGCGCCGAGAGGACGCGACGCCGGTCTACGAGATCCTCGAGCGGACGCCGGCCATCCCGGACAACTGCCAGTGGGGGCTCTTTCTCCGCAACCACGACGAGCTGACGCTCGAGATGGTGACCGACGACGAGCGCGACTACATGTACGCCGAGTACGCGAAGGACCCCCGAATGAAGCTCAACCTCGGCATCCGGCGCCGGCTCGCGCCGCTCCTGGACGGGGGCCGCGACGACATCGAGCTGATGCACGCCATCCTCTTCTCCCTCCCGGGTTCGCCCGTCCTCTATTACGGGGATGAGATCGGGATGGGGGACAACGTCTATCTCGGCGACCGCGACGGCGTGCGCACGCCGATGCAGTGGACGGGTGACCGGAATGCAGGCTTCTCCCGGGCCGACTGGGCCCAGCTCTACCTCCAGCCGCTGATGGATCCGGTCTACGGCTACCAGGCCGTGAACGTCGAGGCCCAGCTCCGCTCGCCGATGTCGTTCCTGCGGTGGCTCCATCGGTTCGTCGCGCTCCGAAAGGAGCATCCGGTCTTCGGCCTGGGGAGCTACGAGCCGCTCAGCTCGGACAATTCGCGCATTTTCGCCCACATCCGGAAGTGGGAGGAGGACGTCATCCTCTGCGTCCACAACCTGGCCCGCTCCGCCCAGCCCGTCCAGCTCGACCTCTCCCGGTATGAGGGTATGGTCCCGGAGGAGATGTTCGGCCGGACGAGCTTCCCCCCGATCGGGGAGCTGCCGTACCTGCTGACGCTCGCGCCAAGGGGGTTTTTCTGGTTCCGCTTGAGGCAGCAGGGATGAACTTCGACGAGCAGACGCTCATCGACGGCATCGTGCAGCAGCGGTGGTACGGAGGGAAGTCGCGCGACGTCTCGCACGCGCAGGTGGTGGATTCGGTGCTGCTGCGCGCCGCCGATCCGCAGTTCCTGCTCGCGCTTGCCGAGCTGCGCTACGACACCGGGGCGCACGACATCTACCAGTTGCTCCTCCCGGAGGAAGAGACCTTCGGCCACGCGCGCGAGCTCGTCAGCGCGATGCGCTCCGGTCTCACGCTCCAGGGATCCGAAGGGATCGTCGAGTTTCGCCCCGTGCCCGGGTTCGCCGGTCTCGGCCGCGAGCTGAACGACGCGCGTGACGTCGGCGCCGAGCAGTCGAACTCGTCCGTCGTCTTCGACGACGAGCTCATCCTCAAGGCCTTTCGTCGCCTCGAGCCCGGGATCAACCCCGAGCTCGAGATGCTGCGCTTCCTCACCGAGCACGGCTTCCCCAACATCGCCGCGCTCGGAGGGTGGTACTCGTACGCGGGCGGCCCGCTGTCGGCCACGCTCGGGATCCTGCAGGAGTACGTCCGCGGCGGGCTCGACGGCTGGGAGCTCGCGCTCGACGAGCTCGCCGAGGAGCCGGAGCGCTTCCTTACCCGTCTCGGCCGGCTCGGCGAAGTCACCGGCGAGATGCACACGGTGCTCGCCTCCGAGCAGAACGATCCCGCCTTCTGCCCGGAGTCGCCGAGCGTCGAAGCGCTCGGCCTGCTGACCGCGACGGTCGACGAGGAGATCGAGCGGGTGTTCGTCACGCTGCCCGACGAGGATGAGTCCGTGTCGCCGATCGCCGGCCGCGGCGAAGAGGTCCGCGACCAGCTGCGCCAGCTCACACACGCGGGAGCTGCCGGCCAGTTCATTCGCACGCACGGCGACTATCACCTCGGTCAGACCATGTGGGCCGGCGACGACTGGGTCATCCTCGACTTCGAAGGCGAGCCGGCGCGCTCGCTCGCCGAGCGGCGGCGCAAGCGCTCCGCGCTGCGCGACGTCGCCGGGATGCTGCGCTCGTTCGCGTACGCGGCGAGCGCGGTGTCCCTGCTGCGCGACGTCGAGCCGCCGGAAGGCTGGGAGGAGCAAGCCCGCGCCCGCTTCCTCGAGGGCTATTTCGAGACGGTCGATGCGTCGCTGTTGCCGGCGGGATCGGCGGCGATCGAGCGCCTGCTCGCCGTGTTCGAGCTCGAGAAGGCGGTGTACGAGCTCCAGTACGAGCTGAACAACCGTCCCGACTGGGTCGCGATCCCGGTGCGGGGCATCCAGCGGCTGATCGAGGAGACGTCCACCCGCGCGTGATCGAGCTCGGCGCGGATCCGCACGCCATCCTCGGCGCGCACGAGGCGAACGGCGGCGTCGTCGTCCGCGCGTACCGCCCGGAGGCGCAGGCCGTTCGCGTCCAGCCTGCCGGGGTGGAGGCGGAGCTGAAGGACCCCGCAGGCCTGTGGGAGGCGATGCTGCCGAAGGCGCGCCTGCCGCTCGCATACGAGCTCGAGGTCGAGTATCCGAACGGCGACACGTACACCGTGCGCGACCCGTACGCGTTCCTGCCGACGCTCGGCGAGCTCGACCTCCACCTGGCGATGGAAGGCCGCCACGAGCAGCTGTACGAGAAGCTCGGTGCGCACGTACGCGAGATCGACGGCGTCGCGGGCACTGCGTTCGCCGTGTGGGCGCCCAACGCGCGCTCGGTCTCGGTCGTCGGCGACTTCAATTCGTGGGACGGCCGGCTGCACCCGATGCGGTCGCTCGGCTCCGCCGGGATCTGGGAGCTCTTCGTTCCGGACGTCGCGTCCGGCGCGCACTACAAGTTCGAGGTCCGGACGCAGGACGGACGGCTCCGGCTGAAGGCCGACCCGCTCGCGTTCCACAGCGAGGTCCCGCCGGGGAACGCGTCGCGCGTGTTCCGCAGCGAGCACGTCTGGTCGGACGACGACTGGGTCGAGCGGCGCGGCGGGTCGGAGCCGTTGCGCGAGGCGATGTCGATCTACGAGGTGCACCTCGGCTCCTGGCGTCGCAACCCGGTCGAGGACAACCGGCCGCTCTCGTACCGCGAGCTCGCCGACGAGCTCGCCGACTACGTGTCGGACCTCGGGTTCACGCACGTCGAGCTGCTGCCGGTGATGGAGCACCCGTTCTCCGGATCGTGGGGCTACCAGGTCACCGGGTACTTCGCGCCGACGTCGCGGTTCGGCAACCCGGACGACTTTCGCGCCTTCGTCGAGCGCATGCACGAGCGCGGCATCGGCGTGATCCTCGACTGGGTGCCTGCGCACTTCCCGCGCGACGACTGGGCGCTCGCGACGTTCGACGGCACGCACCTGTACGAGCACGCTGACCCGCGCCGCGGCGCGCATCCGGACTGGGGAACGCTCGTCTTCAACCTCGGTCGCAGCGAGGTGCGGAACTTCCTGCTGTCGAACGCGCTCTACTGGTTGCGCGAGCACCACGCCGACGGTATTCGCGTCGACGCGGTCGCGTCGATGCTGTACCTCGACTACTCGCGCAAGGCCGGTGAGTGGATCCCGAACGAGTTCGGCGGCCGCGAGGATCTCGAGGCGGTGGCGTTCCTGAAGGAGCTGAACGAGACGCTCTTCGGGCGCGTGCCGGGCGTGGTCTCTGCGGCGGAGGAGTCCACCGCCTGGCCCGGCGTCTCCCGGCCGACGTACCTCGGCGGGCTCGGCTTCGGCTTCAAGTGGAACATGGGATGGATGCACGACACGCTCGTGTACTTCCAGAAGGACCCCGTCTATCGCAGCTTCCACCACCACACGCTGACGTTCTCGCTTCTGTACGCGTTCAGCGAGAACTTCATTCTCCCGCTGTCGCACGACGAAGTCGTGCACGGCAAGCGGTCGCTGCTCGACAAGATGCCCGGCGACCGGTGGCAGAAGTTCGCCAACCTGCGCTCGCTCTACGCGTACATGTGGTCGCACCCCGGCAAGAAGCTTCTCTTCATGGGCGGCGAGCTCGGCGAGTGGGAGGAGTGGGATGCGGAGGGATCGCTGCACTGGAATCTGCTCGAGTACGCCGAGCACGCCGGCATCCAGTCCCTCGTCCGCGATCTCAACCGCGCATACCGCGACACGCCCGCGTTGTACGAGCGCGACTTCGAGCCCGACGGCTTTCGCTGGCTCGAGGCGAACGACGCGGCGAACAACGTGCTCGCCTTCGCTCGGCTGGACGATTCGGGCGAGAAGCCGCTCGTGTGCGTGCTCAACCTGTCGCCGGTGCCGCGGTACGACTATCGCGTCGGCATGCCGGTCTGCTGCCGGTGGCGTGAGCTTCTGAATACGGACTCCCCGTTCTACGGCGGCTCCGGCGTCGGCAATCTCGGGGCCGTGGAGGCGGAGGCGATCGGCTGGCACGACCAGCCGTTCTCGGTGCTCGTGACGCTGCCGCCGCTCGGCACCGTCTGGCTCGTTCCTGCGTAGGCGTCGCCTGCGCTCGCGACCCGCTCGTACCAGCCGATCCCTGCTGAACACTTAGCGCAACCGGCCGGCCACCTGGAGCGTTGTGTCCGTGATGCGCCGATCATTACTGCTGGCCTTCGTCTCGACCTTCGCGGTCGCCTCGGTCGCGCTGGCCGCCACGGGCGGGAAGGAGCCGAAGGAGCCGACGGCCACCCTCGTCGAGGCCGTGAGCCGCACGAACCATGCCTCGTCGGTGCACTACGTCATGCAGATCGCGGTTGCGCACGCGCACCACCGGTCGCTGAAACTGGACGTGCGCGGGGCCCGCGGAAACGGCTCCCTCTTCATCCACGTACGAGCGTTCACGAGTCTCGTGAACGACGGGCCCGCCGACACCGCAGGGCCTGCGCAATCGGCGTTCATCGACGGGCCGTTCCTGTACGAGGGGTCGCCGAACGGCGTCGCGGTCGCCGGAAAGGTCCGCTGGCTGCGCGTCCCGATCGAGCGCCCCGATACGGCGCGGGCGATCGCCGCGATGCACAACATGAGCCCGGCGCCGCTCCTCCGGATTCTCGACGAGTGGTCGAACGCCCGCTCGCACACATCGGACGGCGGCTTCCACGGCACAGTCGCGTACGACGACCCGATCGTCCTCACCGCGCTGTCCGGCATGACGGGCGGCACCGAGTTCCGGCACGTGTTCTTCTTCGCGAAGATCGGGCGCGACGGCTATGTGCACGACATCCGCGTCACCGGGACGACCGCCGACAGGAGCAAGTCGGTGAGGGTTACCGCGCACCTGTTCGGATACGGGCGTCCCGTGCTGGTCGCACCGCCGCGCGAGGGTACGTTCATCGACCGGAAGCTCATCAGCCTCGCCGCGTAGGTCCCCGGGCCATTATCGTCCGCGGCCGTGTTCACCACGCGCCCCGAGCTCCGCGGCACGTTCGGAATGGTCGCGTCCACCCACTGGCTCGCGTCCGCCGCCGGCATGGCCGTGCTCGAGCAGGGCGGAAACGCCTTCGATGCCGCCGTCGCTGCGGGCTTCACGCTGCAGGTCGTCGAGCCGCACCTGAACGGACCGGGGGGCGACCTCCCCGCGATCATGTGGCCGGCATCGCGCGGCGAGCCACTCGTTCTCTGCGCGCAGGGGACCGCGCCGCGCGCGGCGACGATCTCGCACTATCGCGACCAGCTCGGCCTCGACCTCGTGCCCGGAACGGGACCGCTGGCGGCCGTCGTGCCGGGCGCATTCGGCGGCTGGCTCACGATGCTTCGCGACTTCGGGACGATGCAGCTCGCGGAGGTCATGCGCTTCGCGATCGACTACGCGGACAACGGCTATCCGGTGCTGCCGCGGATCGCGAGCGCGATCCGCAACGTCGAGTCCCTCTTCCGCGAGGAGTGGACGACGTCGGCCGACACGTACCTCGCTGCGCTCGAGCCCGGCACGCTGCACCGCAATCCGAGACTCGCCGAGACGTACAGGCGCCTCGCCGCCTCGGACGATCCGCTCGAGGACTGGTACCGCGGCTTCGTCGCGGAGGCGATCGTCGCCTTCCAGGCGCACGAATGGATGGACAGCTCCGGTGCGAGGCACCGGGGGCTGCTCGGGGAAGACGACCTGCGCGGATGGCGGCCCGCCATCGAGCAGCCGCTCGCCGTCGACTATCACGGGCTCACCGTGCTCAAGGCCGGCACGTGGAGCCAGGCGCCCGTGTTCCTGCAGCAGCTGCGCCTGCTCGAAGGCTTCGACCTCGCCGGCATGGGCCACGCGAGCACCGAGTACGTCCACGTCGTAACGGAGTGCGCAAAGCTCGCGTTCGCGGACCGCGAGGCGTGGTACGGCGATCCCGACTTCGTCGACGTGCCGGTAGACACGCTTCTGTCGCGCGCGTACGCGGACGAGCGCCGGCGCCTCGTCGGCGACGCGTCGTCGCCGGAGCTGCGACCGGGCGAACCGGACGGGCGCGAACCGCGGCTGCCCGCGCCGGTGGCGGAGGTCGCGCTCGCGCCCGGCGTCGGCGAGCCCACGCGTGGCGACACCGTGCACCTCGACGTCGTCGACCGCTGGGGGAACATGGTCTCGGCGACGCCGAGCGGCGGCTGGCTCTGGGGCGCGCCCGTCATCCCGGAGCTCGGCTTTTGCCTCGGCACGCGGGCGCAGATGTTCTGGCTCGAGGAGGGCCTCCCGAACTCGCTGGAGCCCGGCAAGCGGCCGCGCACGACGCTGTCTCCGACCCTGGCGCTCCGCGACGGCGAGCCGGCGCTCGCGCTCGGGACCCCGGGCGGCGACCAGCAGGACCAGTGGACGCTGCACGCATTCCTCGCGCACGTGCACTTCGGCATGGACCTGCAAGCGGCGATCGACGCCCCGAATCATCACACGGAGGCGTTTCCGAGCTCGTTCTATCCGAGGGAGACACACCCGAGGCACGTCGCCGTCGAGTCGCGCGCCGGGCGCGAAACGCTCGCAGGGCTCGAGGCCCGCGGCCACGACGTCGAGGAGGCCGATGCGTGGTCGCTCGGCCGCGTGAGCATGGTGGGTCGCGACCCCGACGGGCAGCTCTACGCCGGGGCCAACCCGCGCGGGATGCAGGGCTACGCGGTCGGCCGTTGATCGTCTGGCCGGGTACGCCGTTCCCGCTCGGGGCGACCTGGGACGGGGCGGGAACGAACTTCTCCCTCTTCTCCGAGAACGCCGAGCGAGTCGAGCTCTGCCTCTTCGACGCCGACGGGCGGGAAACGCGGGTCGACGTCGTTGAGCACACGGTGTTCAACTGGCACTGCTACCTCCCAGGCGTCGGGCCCGGGCAGCTGTACGGGTATCGCGTGCGCGGGCGGTACGACCCGGCGGCGGGCCGCCGCTTCAACCCGTACAAGCTGCTCATCGACCCGTACGCGAAGGCGATCGAGGGGCCCGTGCGCTGGGAACGCGCGAACGTCCTTCCGTACGTCCCCAGTCTCGATCCAAACGCCGATCTCGAGCTCGACGACGAGGACGATGCCGATGCGATTCCGAAGTGCGTCGTCGTCGATTCGACGTTCGACTGGGAGGACGACGCGCCGCCGTCGACGCCGTGGCACGACACGGTCATCTACGAGGCGCACGTGAAGGGGTTCACGCGCATGCATCCGCAGGTGCGCGAGGACTTGCGCGGCACGTACGCGGGGCTCGCGTCGGAAGCGGCGATCGCGTACTTCCGCGATCTCGGCGTCACCGCAGTGGAGCTGCTCCCGATCCATCACATCGCGGACGAGCAGTTCCTGCACGACAAGGGCTTGACGAACTACTGGGGCTATTCGTCCATCGGCTACCTCGCGCCGCATGCGCTGTACGCGGCGACCGGGACGCGCGGAGAGCAGGTGCTCGAGTTCAAGGGCATGGTGAAGGCGCTGCATCGCGCAGGTATCGAGGTGATCCTCGACGTCGTCTACAACCACACGGCCGAGGGCAACCATCTCGGTCCTGTGCTCTCGTTCAAGGGCGTCGACAACGAGTCGTACTACCGGCTCATGCCGGACGCGCCGCGTTTCTACCAGGACTTCACGGGCACGGGCAACTCCCTCAACCCGGTGCACCCCTCGGTGCTGCGCCTGATCATGGACTCGCTCCGCTACTTCGTCATCGACTGTCACGTCGACGGGTTCCGCTTCGACCTCGCGTCCGCGCTCGCGCGCGAGTTCTACGAGGTCGACCGGCTCTCGACCTTCTTCGACACCATCCACCAGGATCCGGTGATCTCGCAGGTGAAGCTCATCGCCGAGCCGTGGGACGTCGGTCCGGGGGGCTACCAGGTCGGGAACTTCCCCGTCCTGTGGGCGGAATGGAACGGCCCGTACAGGGACACCATGCGCGACTTCTGGAGGGGAAGCGGCAACCTCGGCGGGTTCGCGTCGCGCTTCACCGGCTCGAGCGACCTCTACCAGGCCGACGGGCGCGATCCGTTCGCGTCCATCAACTTCGTCACTGCCCACGACGGGTTCACGCTGCGCGATCTCGTGTCGTACAACGAGAAGCACAACGAGGCGAACGGCGAAGGCGGACGGGACGGCACCGACGACAACCGCTCGTGGAACCACGGCGCCGAGGGAGACACCGATGATGCAGCGATCAACGCGACTCGCGCGCGGCAGCAACGCAACTTCCTCGCGACGCTCGTGCTCTCGCAAGGAGTCCCGATGCTGCTCGGCGGCGACGAGCTGGGTCGCACGCAGCACGGCAACAACAACGCCTGGTGCCAGGACAGCGAGCTCTCGTGGTTCGACTGGGAGAACGCCGACGACGCGCTGCTCGCTTTTGCGCGCGACCTGATACGGCTGCGCCGCGAGCATCCCGTGTTTCGCCGCACGACCTTCCTCTCGGGGACGGAGACCCGCGGCTCGGGGTTGCCGGACGTGTGGTGGTTCAGGCCGGACGGCCGCAGGATGACGCAGCGCGACTGGCAGCAGGAGCCGGGACGGACGCTCGGCGTCTTCCTGAACGGAGACGAGATCCCCTCACGCACTGCCCACGGAGAGGAGATCGTGGACGACTCCTTCCTGCTGCTCCTGAACGCCCACTCCGAGCCGGTCACGTTCACGCTCCCGACCCGCCGGTTCGGGGCCCGCTGGGAGGTCGCGCTCGCGACCGGTGCGGGCGCCCCGGACGGCTTCGTCGGCGCCCGCGCGGAGGTGGTGGTGCAGGACCGCTCGTTGACGCTCCTGCGCCGGGCGTAGGTTTTCCGACCGCACCGCCGGCGCATATCTCCGGCATGAACGAATGGCCGGCCCCGGAGCAGGCGCGCGCGGCGGCGCAGCTCGAGGCCACGATGCGGGTCTTCGACGCTCTCGAGGACCTGCGCCGCGACGTCGAGGCGCTGCGCCTCGAGATCCCCACGAAGCGCTCGGGGGCGCCGGTGGCCACCATCGTCCGCTTCGCCGTGGAGGTGGGGATCCTGATCGCGGTGGCCGTCGTCGCCGGCGTCGGTCAGTTCAGGCCGCTCCTGACGGTCGTCCTCATGGCCGCGGCTCTCGTCTCGGTCGTCGCGTCCGAGTGCCTCGCCGCCCGCAGCGCGTACGTCCCGCGGTCCTTCGGCTTCACCTTCGCCCAGCCTCCCCCCGTCGCGGTCTACGACCCGCCGCCGGAGACGCCGCTCGAGACCGATCCGTGGGAGCGCGGCTGGGTCGTCGACCCCGAGCCGATCCGTTCGTAGCGCG
>DATAMX010000180.1:0-5957 GCA_036260475.1 Gaiellaceae bacterium
CCTTCGGCAAGAGCGCGCAGTCGATCGACCAGGTGACGACCACGACCGGCGGGAACTATCAGTTCAGCGTCACGCCGACGATCCAGACGACGTATCAGTCGCACTGGCGCACGGCTGACAGCCAGTCGGTCACCGTCGACGTCGCTCCCCGCATCGGCTTCAGCCGCAGCGGTCGCATCTACATCGTGAAGGCGACGTCCGACCTGTCGTACGCCGGCCACTTCGTGTGGGTCCAGCGTCACTACGGGTTCGGTTGGCACAGCGTCAAGCGCGTGTTCCTCGGCTCGAACTCGCGTGCAGTCTTCCGCCTGAAGGTCCCGCACGGCCGGACGCAGCTCCGTGTCGTGATGCCCGCCGGCCAGGCGGGGGCGGGCTATGTCGCCGGCCTCAGCCGGACGATCATCGTCCACCGGTAGGCACAGGCGTGTGAGGCGCGCGGCGCTCTACCGGCCGCGCGCCTCGCCGAAGCGCTTGTCCACCTCGTCCCAGTTGACGACGTTCCACCAGGCCTCGAGATAGGCAGGACGCTTGTTCTGGTACTTGAGGTAGTACGCGTGCTCCCACACGTCGATGCCGAGGAGCGGCACGTCGCCCTGGGAGATCGGCGAGTCCTGATTCGGCGTCGAGTAGACGGACAGGCCCGTCCCGTCCCAGACGAGCCACGTCCAGCCGCTGCCGAAGCGCTTGGCGCCTCCGTCGTTGATCGCGGAGCGGAGGTCGTCGAACGACCCGAACGCGTCGTCGATCGCGCCCGCGATGTCGCCGCTCGGCGCGCCGCCGCCGTCGGGCGACATGATCGTCCAGAACAGCGAGTGGTTCGCGTGTCCGCCGGCGTTGTTGCGCACGGCGGTGCGCTTGTCCTCGGGGAGGATGTCGAGGTCGGCGAGGATCTGCTCGACCGGACGGTCGGCCCACTCCGTCCCCGCGAGCGCGTTGTTCGCGTTGTCGACGTACGCCTTGTGATGCAGGTCGTGGTGGATGCGCATCGTCTCCGCGTCGATGTGCGGCTCGAGTGCGTCGTACCCGTAGGGCAGGTCAGGGAGTTCGAACGCCATGTGCCGGGCTCCTTTCAACCGTCTTGTCGTCTCTGCGCGGAGGATATGCTCCACCGCCATGGCCACGCTCGCCTACAAGTTCGAGGAGATCGCGCCCCGCCCGCTGCGCCCGGAGGTCTACGAGCTCGAGGGGATCTCACGCGCCGCGGTCGAGGCGCACTACAAGCTCTACGTCGGATACGTGAACAAGCGGAACGAGATCCTCGGCCGTCTTGCCGACGCGGATCCGGCGGCGGCGAACCAGGTCTATTCCGACCTGCGGGCGCTCAAGGTCGACCTCACCTTCGCCATCGGCGGCATCAAGAACCACGAGCTGTACTTCGCGCACCTCGGCGGCGGCGGCGGCGATCCGACGGGCGCCTTCGCGGCGCTCGTCAAGCGCGACTTCGGCTCGGTCGACGCCTGGCGCTCCGACCTCCGGGCGACCGGCATGGCGGCGCGGGGCTGGGCGTGGACGGCGTACGACTGGGACGAGGGCCGGCTCTTCAACTACATCGGCGACGCGCAGAACACGTTCCCGGTATGGAATGCGACGCCGCTCGTCGCGCTCGACGTGTACGAGCACGCGTACTTCCTGGACTACCAGACCGATCGCGCGACCTACATCGGCGCGTTCCTCGACAACCTGGACTGGGACGTCGTGAACGGCTGGGTCGCGCAGTACGCGATACCGTCGTAGCGCCATGTTGACCGTCGGCCTCGCCGTGGCCGGGTACGTCGTCGGCTCCATGCCGTGGGGCTACTGGCTCGTACGGATCTTCCGCGGCGAGGACATCCGCACGCAGGGAAGCGGGAACATCGGCGCGACGAACGTCTGGCGTCTCTACGGGCGCCGGCTCGGCGTGCCGGCCGTGCTGCTCGACACCGCGAAGGGCTTCGTGCCCGCACTCGTCGCCACCGAGCTCGTCGGCCACGGCGGCGGCGTGCTCGCGGGCGCGGCGGCGATGCTCGGCCACTCGCGGCCGCTGTTCCTCGGGTTCAAACGCGGCGGGAAGATGGTGGCGACCGCGGGCGGCGCCTTTCTCGGCGCGGCCCCGCTCGTGGGCGGCCTCGGTGCGGGCGTGTGGATCCTCGTCTTCGCCGTGACGCGGTACGCGTCGGTGGCGTCCATGGTCTCGGCCGTCTCCCTCATCCTCTGGGCGTTGCTGCTCGGCTACTCGTGGCCCGTCGTCGCGTTCGCGGGCTTTGCGGCCGGAGGAGTCGTGCTGCTGCATCGAGCGAACATCCGCCGTCTCGCCCGCGGCGAGGAGAGCCGCTTCAGGCGGCCCGCAGCCAGTCCCTGAGCTCGGTGTGGCGGAGCGGGCCGTGCCCGCCGCCGTCGAGCTCCGCGCGCAGCTCGCCGATCGTGCCGTACCGCTCGGCCACGACCTCGTGCGCGTGAATCGTCTCGAAGTTGAGCTGGCGGGAGAGCACGAAGTCCTCGTTTGCGAGCGTGGGCAACTCTTCGAGGACGCTCTTCAGCGCGACGCGCACGGAGTCCTCGACGAAGCGCGGCTGCAGGTGCGCGTGCTCGACGACGAAGAGCTCGTCGGGTCGCTTGAGCAGCTCGTAGATCGGCGAGCTCATCGAGGCCTCGACGAGCTCGACGAGCCGCTCCGCGTTCACGCGCGACGACGAGCCGACGTACAGCGTTCCCAGGCCGCGCTGGTTGTGGGTCGCGAGCGGCACGAGCTCGAGGATGCGCTCGACGTCGCCGGCGTCGAACCCGGCCTCGAGCAGCCGATCCGAGGCGCTGCCGCGCACGAGCCCCTGCGCGCATGGGCACGCGTTGATGCCGACCGCCTCGACGCCGACGACGCGTCGGACGCCGTTCTGCGACGCGGCGGCGATGCCGATGAGCGACACCATCTCCTGCGTCGAGAGGCCGGTCACCGGCGTGCGACGCCCATACGGGTAACGGGCCTGAATGCGCACCTCCGCGAGGAGCGCGCCCTGGCGCTGGACGATGCGGCGCGCGACGTGCTCGGCGAGATCCTCGACGAGGAACGCCTCGTCCTCGACGACGCCCTCGATCGCCTCCTCGAAGAGCTCGGGGAAGCGCGACATGTGCACGCCCTTCTGCGAGGGGTCGAGATCGACGGTGCAGTCGATCGTGGCCGCGATCAGCTTCTCGCGGCGGCCCCGGCCGATCCGCACCGCCTTCTGCACGCCCGTGACTCCGGCGCGCGACAGCCCGATGGCGACCTCGGGTACGGACGCCTGCAGGTCCTCGAGCTTCGCCATACCGCTAGGTTAGTGCCCGGGTGCCGAACGACACGTCTTTCGCCCGGCTCGTCTCGCTCGCGTGTCACGACGTTCGCACGCCGCTGGCCACCGTCCACGGCTTCACGACGACGCTCGCGCGCACGACCGAGCTCGCGCCGCCGGCCGACAAGTATGTCGAGATGATCGAAGCGGCCTCGCGCCAGATCGCGGAGCTGCTGGACGAGCTCTCGCTCGTGGCCCGCATCGAGAGTGGTCGCTACGAGCCGGTGCTGCGCGACGCGGAGACGCTGGCGCTCGCGGGCGCGGCGGCCGAGCGGCTCGGCAGCGACCGCGTGCGGGTCTCCGGCGGCGGCGCGGCCGTGCAGACGGACGTCGAGGCGGTCGACCGCGGCGTCTCGGCGCTCGTCCAGGCCGCGCTTCGGCACGGAGGCCTCGACGAGGTGGAGGTCGTCGTCCGCGGGAAGGAGATCGACGTCTCGCCCGTGACCGAGTCGTCGGCGCCGGTCGTGCTCGGCCAGGACCTGCGAGATCTGGGCGCGGCGGTCGCAGTGAGCGTCATCGAGACGCTCGGCGGCTCCGTCTCGGTCAGCGGGCCGACGCTGACGATTCGACTCGCGTAACCGGCCTAGCCGGTCGCGCTTTCGGTTGGCACCGCAAGCGGCGCCAACGCGTGGCACGAGCGGCAGCGCGCCTCGTACGAGTCGAGCGCGCCGACGACGATCGTCTCGCCGTCCGCCGGCGCGGGGAGCCCGTCCACGAGCCGCTGCGTCATCGTCGCCGGCCCACCGCAGCGATGGCAGACGGCCTGGAGCTTGTCCACGAGCTCGGCGCGGCAGAGCAGGTCGGGCAGGGCGCCGAACGGGAGGCCGCGAAAGTCCTGATCGAGGCCGGCGACGACGACGCGCTGGCCGCGCTCGATCAGCCGCTCGATCACGCCGACGATCTCGAGGTCGAAGAACTGCACCTCGTCGATCCCGACCGCGTCGTAGCCCTCGGCGAGGCCGACGATCTCCTCGGGGCGCGAGACGGCGACCGCACGCATCTTCGCGCCCGCATGGCTGACGACGTGCCCGATGTCGTAGCGGTCGTCGATGCGCGGCTTCGCGATGAGCGCACGCTGGCCGGCGATCTCCGCGCGGCGGAGCCGCCGGATGAGCTCTTCGCTCTTGCCGCTGAACATCGGGCCGCAGACGACCTCGAGCCAGCCTCCGCGCTCGGGAAGCAACCTGATCATGCGTGGGGACCCTAGTGCGAGGACTGGACGGAACTCTCGAACGCCCACCGGGCGAGCAGCCGCAGGCTGACGATCCCGAGGGCGCGTCCGTCCTTCACCACCGGCAGGTGCCGGAAGTTGTTGTCGAACATGATCTTCGCGGCCTGCTCGATCGTCAGCTCGGGCCCGATCGTCACCGGGTTCGGCGTCATCCACTGGCGCACGCGCGCCTCGGCCGCCCGGGCCCTCGAGGCGACTGCGCGCAGCAGGTCGCGCTCGGTGACGATGCCGACGATCCGCACCATGTCCTCGACCACGACGACGGCGCCGACGTTGGCCGCGTTCATCTTCTCGGCCGCCTCGCCGATCGTGTCCGACGGCTCGACGGTGAGCACGTCCTTCACCATGAGGTCGGCGACCGTGGCCATGCCGCATTATCGCAAGAGGCGCGAAAGGCGACGATCTTTCAGGACGCGTCCTCCGGTTTGGCACTTCGGGCAGTAGTAGATCGTGTGCTCCTCGAAGTCCACACGCGCGATCGGCGTCTCGCACACGTGGCACGGCTCGCCGAGCCGGTTGTGGACGCGGTACGTCCGCTCGTCGCCCGCGCCTTGCTCGCGCAGCGCGAGGCCGCGGGCGAGCTCCTCGTCGATCGCGGCCGCGAGCCGGTCGACCTCCTCGTCGTCGAGGTCGGTGGACAGCGCGTACGGCGAGAGCTTCGCCGCGTGCAGGATCTCGTTCGACCACGCGCGGCCGATCCCCGCGAGCGCGCGCTGGTCGCGCAGCAGCGGATGGAGGCGGTGCGCTTCCCGTCGGAGGATCTCGGCGAGCGTCGCCGCTCCGACGCCGAGTGCCTCCGGGCCGAGGTGCGCGACCTCCGCCTCCGCCGCCTCGGGTGTGAGCAGCCAGACGCCGGCACGCTTGCGCCGCGCGTTCTCGGTGAGCACGAGCTTCGAGCCGCCGGCGAACTCGAGCGCGAACGCGGGCGTCTTCGGGCCCTTCTCGCCCGGCTTCAGGTGCTTCAGCCGGCCGGAGGTCATCAGATGGACGACGAGGACGAGCTCGCCGTCCTCGGTCGGGAAGAAGAGGCGCTTGCCCCGCCTCTCGGCGCCGCTGAAGCGACGTCCCTCGAGGGCGGAGAGAGGCGGGTCGAAGGTCTTCAACGTGGCAATGTGCGCCGGGCCTGCCTTCGCGACGGGAAACGCCGACACCGGGTCATCGAGCTGGCGCCGCCAGGCCTCCATCTCCGGGAGCTCGGGCATCGGCGTTCACGGTAGCTCGCCGTATCGGGGAGACCATGATCGGGATGCACGACGTTGCCGGCGAAGAGTCGGACGAACGCACGGTCGCGCCAGAGCGCGCTACGCATCCGCCGAGGCCGGGCCGGGCAACGGTGCGCCTTCCAGCAGGCCGCCTTCGAGCTCCGCCTGGGCAGCGGTGGGCTCGGTCACGGGCGCGGGCATCTCCTGGATCGACCGAACCGG
>DATAMX010000002.1:0-1594 GCA_036260475.1 Gaiellaceae bacterium
CGTATCCCCTCGATGATCGAGAAGAGAATGTGCCCGCCGTCGAGCGGCAGGAGCGGCAGCAGGTTGAGCAGCGCGAGCGACATGCTCACCAGGCCGACGATCTGGAGGTAGTAGTTGAACCCGACCTTCAGCGCCGCGGCCGAGATCCGCACGATGCCCACGGTGCTCGTCAGGTGCGTCCGGTTGTGGCTGTGGAAGAGCGAGCCGAAGGCGCCGAACGTCCCCGTCACGACCGTCCAGCAGTCCGAGGCGGCGCGGCTCGCGCTGTGACCGAGCGGATAGGTCACGAGCGTCGTCGCCGGCTCGAACCCCCAGATCCAGTGGCCCTGGAGGCGGATCGTGCGCCGCGGGCCGAGCGTGACCGTCCGGCCTCCACGTTCGACCGTGACCGTGATCGGCCGGCCGTGGCTGCTGCGGATGAGATGCGAGACGGACTCGAACGTCGTCGCACGCCTGCCGTTCACCGCGACGACGTGGTCGCCGGCGCGCAATCCCGCCGCGGCCGCCGGCGTGTGCGCGCTGACGGCGGCGACCTCGTTGCTCGGCTGTGAGCTCGGCGCACCGGTCGCGTAGACGGCGGTGAAGATGAGGAACGCGACGAGCACGTTCGCGAGCGGCCCGGCGGCGATCACCGCGATGCGCTTCCAGGTCGCCTGCCGCCAGTACGCGTCGGAGCCGGTCCCCTCCTCGACGTCCCGCAGCGCGCGGTTCGCCGACCGTCGCGCGGCCCTGCTCAGCTCGGCGGCCTCGACCCGCTGCTGCAGCTCCGGCAGATGGTCGCGCGCCGCGGATAGGTCTCCGGCGTCGAGATCGCGCCGGACGCGCTGGACGAACGGCGCGAGCGACGGATCCTCGTGCAGCGCGGTGGACATGAACGCTTCCACGTCGCCGCCGGCGGGCCGGTGCATACCCGGAATGCGGACGAGCCCTCCGAGCGGGATGGAACCGATCCCGAACTCGATTCCCTTCCACTTCACCTTCGCGATCGCGGGCGGGAAGCCGATGTAGAAGCTGCGCGGCTTCATCCCGACGAGAAGCGCGACGCCGAAGTGACCGAGCTCGTGCAGGATGACGAGCAGGGTCAGGCCGACGATGACGGTGACCCAGATCATGCGACCGGGATCGCGCGGGCCGTGCGATCCACCTCCACGAGCTCGTCGAGGTCGCGTGCGGGCGCGCCGTCCGCTCGTTCGAGCGCATCGGCCACGAGCGCGGCGATGTCGAGGAACCGAATCCGGCCCTCGAGGAAGGATCCGACGGCCGCCTCGTTCGCGGCGTTGAAGACGCACGGATACGTTCCCCCCTTCTCACCCGCTGCACGCGCGAGCCCGAGCATGGGGAATGTCTCGAGGTCGGGAGCCTCGAAGGCGAGCGTCAGCGACGTCAGGTCGAGCGGCGCGAGCGGCGTCGCCCCGCGCTCGGGATACGTGAGCGCGTACGAGATCGGCGCGCGCATGTCGGGATAGCCGAGATGCGCGAGGGCCGCGCCGTCGCGGAAGCGGACGAGCGAGTGCACGATCGAGGTCGGCTGCAGGACGACGTCGATGCGGTCGTACGGGACCGCGAAGAGGAAGTGCGCCTCGATCAGCTCGAG